>NZ_JAIQXU010000030.1 GCF_020166395.1 Deinococcus betulae
GGCGTATGGTCTGTGACGTGGCGTCCCCGATCCGTCAGGAAATGTCGGTAACCATCTGTGATCTCGCGGTTGACCACCACATTTCTGGACATTGACTGCCGCAACTTGTTGGCCGCCGGACCGTCTCCTTGAACGGCGTGCTCCCAATACCCGTTCGCAGCCAAGCTAAGATTCAACATTGTTCGGTAGACCTCGGTACTCTCCCCAGGCACTGCCCTGGCCTGGGCAACATACTCACGTAAGTTGCCGAGCAGGAGCACGCGAAGATACCGCTGCATATGGCCATGATGATCGCCGCTGAACGTCGCAACTTTCCGACTTTGCATAAGGAGAGGGTAGCGTCCACCTCAGAACTTGGCCGGTTCTCGACTCGCGAGTTTCTAGGCTTTTCACATCAATGCTGCCGGATATCGCATCGGCCCTCACCGAGCAATCCTTCCGCCAGGCGACGCGACTGGCAAAATGGCCCTATGAGGTCTGCAGACAGCGATACGCCCTGCTACCGTGAGTACATGCCACTGATTTTTCTCGTGTTGGCCGCGTTTTTTGGCTATCAGGCTGTGCACCTGTTCACAGGTATCTAGCCGTCTGCTCAGCTAGGGTCACTCGACACATTCGTCCTGCTGCCCGCCGTCGCATACGCCGCGGCAGACAGCTCAGCCCACTCATGGCGACATCCAGGCACGCACATTACGGCCGCCTGGGCCACGGGGTGCGCCGTTGTCGTTCTCGTGGTGGCTCCGCGCCTGCTCGGCTGATAGCGCGTCAATATCACTCGCGCCCGACCTTGAACGCCGGCAACCAGCGCACACTGTCTGGCGTGACGAGTACTCCCTCCGCCGGCCAGCACGCCATGCTTGACCCTGTCATCCCCGCCGGGCGGACCCGGTAGACCACTTCGGTGAGGCCCTCACCCAGCTGCTGGGCGTACGCAGCATGCAGTTGCAGAAAGACGACCTGAGCCCCACGCCGCCAGTCTGGGCCGGCCACCTCGCGAATGGCGTAGCGCGAGAGCAGATCCATGGCGGCATTCAAGGCCTGCTGCCCAGGCTGCACCGGCCGGGCATATGCCTGGCGGTTGCCCTAATCTCCAGGAGGTCACGCCCCTGCTGCTGCGTCTGATTCAGGACGGTCTCTGGCGTCAGCACCCACAGAGCTTCCAACGCCAGGCGCGTGTAAGGGTCGGCATGATGCGCCCGCGCCGGATCCAGGCCATACAGTTCCGCCGGGTCGATGGCGGAGACCCCTACCTGAAGTCTGGGGTTCAGCGGATAAATGTCCACGGTGATCAGACCTCGGTCGCTCATGTCTGGGGACGGCTCTGGACAGGCCTCACTTTTTCTTGGCCGGGCGCCCTGCTTTCTTGGCGGGCGCCTTCTTCCGGCTGTTGCCCAAGGCTTGGCCCTTGGCGTAGGAGGCTTCGATCTTCCGGCGAGTTTTCTCCGCAAGAGCCTTGAAATCCACCAGCCCGGCTTCAATGGCTTCCACACTGGGTTTGGGCGTCCGGGCACCGCGACGGCCTTCATTCAGGGCGGCGTTCGTTTCCGCAAACCATGCCTCGAAGGCTGGGGTCGGCTCAAAGACCATGTCCCGCACCGTTTTGGCATAGGTCTCGTCTTTGCCCCGGCGCCGGAATTGCTTGGGCAGCTCAAAGCGCTCGGGCAGGTCGGCCGCATCGAAGGCCCCGACGCGGACGGCGTCACGGAACAGCCGGATGAACGCGTCACTGCGCTGGGGGTTGCTCAGGGCCTGCACCTGCTCACTGAGTTTGATGTAGGGCATGGCAGGCATCGTACGTCACCCCACCACAGGGGCGCTTGACGCGGAACCAGCGCGCCCCCACCCTGAAGGCATGACCGTCATAGGCGCCCATCACGTCCAAGAAGCGTCTGTGCACAACCAGCAGACCTTCGACACCTGCATCGCCACCACCCTGCGCCTCCTGGCCACCATCGAGTTCGCCCCAGTGGTCGGTGATGAGCCACTCACGCCGGACCTGCTGGACGCGTATGCGACCGAGATTGAACGGCATGCTCAGGACCTCGCCGCGCTGGCGGGCTTCCCGCACACCGATGTCATTGGCTACGGCCGCGATTGGTACCAGGAAGTCAGCCGGGCCCGCCGCGCGCCTCTGCAGGCCGCCTACCATGCTATTCACTCCGCCGCCTGGCTGGGCCTGGAGCAGGGCGCCACGACCGCCGGGATGCTTGCCGGGGTAGCGGCCGCTGTGAGGGACCTGGCTGGCCAACACGGGCGATTGACGAACTGATTCGTTGCCTGACTGGGGCATCATCGGGCCATGAAGCTGCTCCTGTTGTCAGCCACGCTCCTCACTCCGGGTGCAGCCGCCCCTGCTCAGCCCACGTGTCTGTCGGCCGAGCTGATTCTCCCGGCCGCGCTGCCCCGCACCGCCGCTCTGCCCGTCAGCTTTGTGCTGCGCAATAACCGGGCCACGCCGTTTGAAGGGGGCGTGAGCGAGTGCAGCGTCAACTACCGCCTGCTCGACCGCGCGACCGGGCGGCAACTCTGGCAGTTCCGCACCCCCGGCATGGCCTGCAAGACGGTGCTGGGCCCGCAGGTGCGCCTCCTGCCGCAGAGTGCGGGTGAGGTCTACCGGCAGACGCTGTACGTTGGCGCGTCGGCTACCCAGGCACCGGCCCGCCTTAAGCCTGGCGCTTACACGTTGATTGGCAGCCTGGAGATTACGGGAAAGACACCCGCGTTCAAAGCCATGACCCTCACCACCAAGCCCACGCATTTCGATGTGCCCTAGTTCAACGCTGGGTCCACAGTTGGCCGATGGCCTGCACCAGCCAGGTGTGCTGCTCTGTCAGGAGGGTGACGGTCCGCTCCCAGGTCCGGGTCAAGCAAAGCCACGAGTGCCTTACTTTCTCCGGTCAATTTCCCATGTCGCTGCTTTGTCCAGAATGTGAAGCCGCTCGGAATCCTTCAAGATCTGGGCGATCACTTCTTCCAGGGCCCGGTACTGTACGACCACGAAGACGCGGGGCTCCAGGCGGGATTCTCCCAGAATGAAGCTATTCAGATCTGTCACCGCAGATGACGCCCGCAGTGGCTCCAGCACGTCCCCAAATCCCTGCGCCACCAACGCCGCGTCACTCAGTTCCTCCTGGATCCGGCGGGTGGCATGACGCTGGAAGGCACCGTCTGGTGGCGCGTCGAGAAACACGTACGGCTGCGGCACGCTGACCTCATCCGGATGCCGAGCCGCTTCGAACGCTTCCAGGGTCAACTGCGGCTTCAACACCCGCAGTTCTGCCGTGGTCACGATCAGGCACACGCCGACCGCAGGCAGTCTCGGCAGGTCCGCACCGAAATGCTTTACATCGCTCACGCGCTGAACCGTCCATTCCAGGGACTGCTCCAATGACGCGTAGCGGAGTTGCGCCGCAGCCTCGTTTGGGCCTTTTGGCGCCACATTGCCCGCCTCAGCAAGCTGCAGGCCACGGTGCACCATCAGTTCCTGGGGGTAGAGGTCGTAGGCGCCCAGGGTAGACACACTGGATTGGGTAAAGAGATCTATCCCTTTGAAATACGTCGGGAGGTGTTGATTGAACGGCGCCTCATCCTCGTTCGGAACGAAGATCCATTGCGTCCCACGCGTACGGTACTTACACTCCACCAGCAACGACAGCACCAGCCCCTTCTCGTCATCCCGGTGAACAGCGCGCAGGTCCACGGAGAACGTGATGTCCTCGCTCCGCTCATTGCGCCGCAGATAGCTGTATTCCACCTGCACCTTCAAGCCCAGGCGTTTGAGCACCCCGGCCACCGAATGTTCAAGCGGAAGACCGGATTTCTGCAGCGCGGTCTTCCAATTCTTCTTGCCGCCCCCGGGGGGCGAGGGTGATCCTGCGGCGTCGGTCACCACTTCACTCTACCGAGTGACGAGCACCCCAGTGTTCTCAGCATGAGCCCGCCTGTTCTCGCCACACCTGCCTTTCCGCTTGTCAGCGGGCGGCCCTGCACATTACGCTGAGGTTGGCTCTGGTTCGCCGCCCGTCAGCCCGCCGCCTATTTGGCGCATGGTGAAGTGCGAGCCTCATGCAGGATCACCCTGAATCAGCCTCTCCCGGAGTGCGGTCAGGGAACGCGGGCACCCCTGACCACCGGCACTCCCGGAGGGCCACCCATGCATCACAAAACCCTGGCCACGCGCCTCAGCGCCCAGCTGCACGCCCACCCCTTCAACCTGAAACGCGGACACGCTCTGGAATGCGTCGCGGCACTGCACGGCCTGCCCAATTGGGACACCCTGGCCGCCCGACCCAGGACAGCCATGCTGCCTCCAGCGCGCGCCGCTTTGGCGCTACGCGGTGCTCTGGACCGGTACGGTTGTCCGCTGTCGGAGGCGGCGGTGCATACACTCCTGGCCACCCTGCTGACGAAGGATGTGCCGCCTCCCTCATCCCCGCGCACCCTGAGCGTGTGGCGTGGCCTGCAGGTCCTCCCGGGCAGCGAGACCACCCTGTCCCCGTGGCCACTGCTTCCCCTGGCCGCGGACGTGGAACACCGGGCCACCAAGCGCCTTTCGGACGCCACCCACCTGAGCTGGGTGCGCGGAAAGGGGATCAAAAGCAATGGGGCACACGTGCCGGCGACCGGTCTGGTGGACGAGGGCACACAATTGGGCGCCTGGGCGGCCGCCCTGCTGGCGGCCGCGCCAGGAACCAGTCACCGCCTCACGGTGCAGCGGGAGGGCGCAGAAGTGACGCGCGTGGACCTGCGCCGCGGCATGAAGGCCGCCCCCACCCCTGAATGGTTCGTGCACGACTCAGAGCTGAACGTCGTGTATGGTCCGCCCCGCAGTGACCTGGCACGCCAGACCCTCGCCCTGGCGTACGCCCGTGCCCAACGGGGCACCGTGTTCCTGGTGGATACCCCAGCCCTCTTGGGGCGCGCCGGGCCAGCCCTGGCCGGCCCATGCCACCTGTTGCCCGATACCCCCGCTGGTGTGCAGGACTTACGGGCACGGGCCCATTGGCATCATTGGGTCGTGCTCAGCGCGCAGGCGGACAACGTCGCGGCGTACTGCGAAGCGGCGATGCAAACAGAAGCACGCGTCATTATTGCGGTACACGCCTCCACGCTGAATGTGGACGGCTTGCTCCAACACCTGCCTCTTTCGGACGAAGAGGTGGACTACTACGAGGTGGGCGACCGTGGGCAGGTCATCAGCCGCCATGGCGTTCGCAGTGAACTGGAGAGCGACACAGACGACTGGTGAATCGTGTTCGCCGCGCCACAGGGGTGATCAGGGCGCCCATTCGACCCAGGAGGGCCGTCATCACGGGGAATGGAGACGATCGCCAGCCTCCAGATCTGCTCACGGTCACCCCCTGCTGATGGGCTCAAACGAAGCCGCCCCCACATATCTTCTTGAGAGAATGCGCTGTTGAAGTGATCCTGGGGCAGTGTTAAACCACTGGTCCACGTGGATGGATGCTCTCCTTGATGCCACCTGGAGGACGTCCAGTCCCTTGGCCCGAGGTTCTTTTTCAACGGCCCAGGGGCCGCAGTGATTCTCCTGGTGACCAGGGGGTGATCTTCGCCGCCCGGCACTCGTTTCTCAACTGAAGCCCCACAGGATGCCAGATGAACCCGGGCTGATCGTCCGGATGCCTGAGCGCTTCCTGCCAGCGGCGACTGGCCCAGGCGGTCACGACCTGCACGCCCGCCACCCCATCCATGACGAACGCGCGGCCAGTCACTGAGTAGGTCTCCTCCCCCAGTGCGCTCACGCGGGTGAAATGCAGGCCGTCCGGCAAGCGCTCCACGATCAGGCGCAGGCGCCGGACGCCGGCGAGGGTGGTCTGTTGAAACTCACCTCGCGAATGCTCTTCAAAGCAGATGGGCACGGCGCCGGTGCTCAGCACCTCCTGTACCACCTGCCGCACCCCTGAATGCCATTCTTCTTCCGGCTCAGGGATGTGTTGGTGATGAATCCAGAATTCGGCGGCCGCACGCTCGTAGACCGTCGCCCCTGGGAGATGGGTCAGAGAGGGGGTAAACGGCACCTCCAGGCGAACCCAGGGTGTGACGGTCCAGGCATCCGGCTGCCACTGCACGAAGGTCAAGGGATGATGGGCCAGATTCGGAAAAAAGCGGGTTGCCTCCTCGCCCCCCCACCGGTGCAGATCAGCCTGCATGACCTCAACGGTCGCCCACCCCCGTTGGCGCAGCAGGCGCACCAGCCTGGCGAAAACCCCATGGGCCGACCAACGATGCGTCATCAGGACGTGGTCACGCTGCTGGCCTGCAAAAGCCCAGCCAGGTGCCAAGGTCACCAGCGCCCGGAGCCGCCACTGGTGACGGGTCAGGACCCACCGCTGCTGCGCTTTCGTGCACGCTGGCACCTGGACACGGCGCTGCTCCAGCCTCAACGCATGCGTGACCGCCTGCCGGTGCCACGTGAATCCAAAGTCCGTCCTGGCGGTATGGGCCATGAAGGCAGCATCGCCCTCAGGACTACTAAGGCTCCACTCATCCGCCACCGCCTCACCCAGGCAATTGAGGAAGGGGGACGGAGGTCTGCGTGACCGTGGCGCGGGCCGTCAGCACGAGGTGGCCTTCATCCAGCAGCCACTGCCGGCAGGTGTCCCAGAGACCGCCCACCTTGAGGCCGCCATGGTCCTGCTCCTGGAACACCCAGACCACTTCAATCTCGTCGTGCAGGTAGCTGTCGGTGCGGGCCTGCAGTTGGTGCAGGGTCAGGGGACTGAGTTGGGCTTCCACCGCCACGCGCGTGCCGTCCGTCAGGGTGATCAGGGCGTCGGCAATGCGGCCGAGGTGGGCAAAACGCACCTCGTATTCCAGTGAGGCCACCTGCTGCCCAAAGTGACGCCGGAGGGCTTCACCGGCGGCGCGTTTGAGCGCCTGATGCTGGGGACTTTCCTTCTCGCTCTCCGCTTCGAATGGACACTCGCTCGCTTCACGCTTGTGGGCGAAGTACCAGGCCCGGATCGCGCCCATGCGGGGGGTCATCGGTTTGGCGCAGAACTTGCACTGCCACGTCTGCGCCAGGATCTCGTCCCGGGTTCGTTTCTGGCGGAGGGTGGGCATATCCAGCGGCTTGGGGTCATGGCCGTCTCGGATCAGCAGGGCAGAAATCACGGTGCCCTCAGCGGTGGCGGCCGAACACACCCGGCGACTTCAGCGGATGCTGGACGCCCCAGTAGGCATCCCAGGTCGGGATGATGATGAGCGCGCAGAGCCACACCACACCCATGACGTCCCCGGTACTGGGCACGAACCAGCCGATCAGGAAAGGGGCCAACAGCCCCAGGAGCAGCACCGCGCTCCCACCTCGGGTCGAGCGCAGCCAGTGCACGTCGCGGCCCAGGCCTCGCCACGCCACCCAGGCGGCCACCACCCAGCCGATCAGGCGGGTGAGCATCCAGGTCTGCATGGACGGCGTCCAGGCATCGGCCAGGGTGTACAGCACCAGGTACAGGCTGAACAGCGCGCCGGACAGCACCACCAGGGACCTGGAGGCGAGCAGCATCAGCCGGTCTGCGCGCTTGACGGTGCCCCTTTGGGTGTCGGGGGCCTCGTAGGAGGCGCACAGGCCAATCACCTCGGGGAGATGCGAGAGGGCGCTGAGGAGAGGATGGGGTTGGGTTTCGCACACGGCCAGCCAATCGCGTTCGTAGTCTGCCCGGATGGGTCGGGGCAGGGGGAGGCAGAGGAGGGCCATGAGTCGGTCGAGGGTGGGATTGGCGGGCATCTGGTCTCCTTTGCGTTCAGCCCAGAACGAGGCGGCCGGGCAGTCGGGGGGCGTCTTTGAGTTCGGCTTCGGCGAGCGCCCGACCTTCTGAGGTCAGCTGGTAGTACCGGCGTTTGCGGCGGCCCTCGACGGCTTCATCGATGTCTTCGAGGGCACTGGTGAGATAGCCGGCCCGGGTGAGTCGCTCAAGGGCCGGGTAGAGCGCCCCGTTGCTGACGTTGGCCGCGCGGGCGATTTCCAGGCCGTAATGCTCGCGGTGGGGGTCGGCGTACAGCACCCCCAGGATCCGGAGGATGGTCAGGGACATTCTGAATTTACCCATGGTCTTAGTATGACACTCCCCCCATGGTCTTAGTCAATGACTGGAGTCCGGTTGACGCGACCGCCAACTTTACCAAGCGCGACTGTTGAGTGCGCCCAAAAGCTCAAAAGTGCGCCCAGCGCTGGATCTGAACAGGCTATGTGCTGCCCTTTGCTTGTGGTCCGTTCGCGCTGGGCGCACAGGTCGTAGAATCTTTCTTACGAAAGATAGCCTATAGGCAGTTATATTTCAGTCTATAGACTTATATTTCAGATAGTCTAGAGGCGATGAAATGGTCTGACATTGAAACCACCCTGAAGGCTGCCATCCGAGAGAAACGGGGGGCACAAAGCGAAATTGCGCGCCGCCTTGGCATCAAGCCTGGGAGTGTCGCCAACTATGTGAGCGGCTCGAACAGCATCCCCACGCCCCATCTCGACACGATTCTCACCGTCATGGGCATGACCCTCCACTTGGGCGACGCCTCCACGGTTGATATCCGCAATTTCCTGATTCAAATGAGCGAACAGCCTGACCAGCAGTTCTTCGATTCCAGCGGACAGGGCCGCCATGTCTATCACTATGGCGAAACCGAAATTGCGGGCGTCACCGACCTGGTGTGGTACAGCCCAGGGCTCTGGTGGGTCAAACTGCGCCACCCGAAATTTCGTGCTCACACGCTTGGCACCCTGCAACATACCGGTGAAACCGTCCTCGCAGACACCTATCACGTGCTTGACGGACCGTTCAAAGGGTACGGGGTGGCTGTCTCCGCCAATCTGATTCACCTGTGGGCACCAGGCTTGCCCGGCACGCCCGAACATCCGGCCCCTTACCTCAACTGACACCTTGACTTTCGGGGTCCTCCTCCACGGCACCAGCAGCACCACTGTCCAACACGGCTGCATTTCTCCTGACCCTGAGCCGTTAGCGCCTTCTCGAAGAGTGTGAACGCTGTGCCTCCTCTTGAAGAGCCATCAGAGCGGCAACTCTCTACTTCACGTGAGACCGTGTGGACCCGCAGGTCCACCGCCGGGTAGTAACCACATTCGCCCGAAAACACCCGTTAAGAGTGTCTTTACTGTCCTACTGGAGTTTTTAAGGTGAGAGAAGTTCAGAGGTTGTTGAATAGCCACACCTCGAACTGTAGGCCGCACATCATATGTAGCTGATGCTAGAGCGGTCACAAAATCGCACGAAGCTCGCGGGCAACACAACAAAGCGAACTGGTTTCCTTCCAGTCCTAGATTCTCTCTGCGCGCTCAAATGCCACCCTAAAGCGTGTTGGGAGTTGACTAACACAGCATTGAGGCAGTTTCAGCCTAACGTAATTGCTACCAAACCCACAGGTACTTAACATATAAGTTTACAAAATTCAACTTATATGTTAACCTAGCAGCATGCCGCCGGTGAACCCCATCCCAAACTTCGACCAGCGCGGTTTGCTGCCAGCTGGCGATTACCACGTAACCTTTGACCAGATTCGGCACTTCCACCTTGTTCAGGGTGACGGTTCAAGCGCGACGTGGGACACAACCTGGCGGCGGAGTTTGGTTGATCACTGCGAGGTAATGGTGCGACAGTTGTGGGCAGCCGGGGTCACCACGATCGTGCTCGACGGCTCATTCGTTGAGGCCAAAGACCGCCCCAGCGACATCGACGGCTATTTCGAGTACGACGTGAACGGGTTGGCGATACTAGTGGCGCGACTCAACGCAGGTGATCCTGAGCGAATTTGGGACTGGAATCCGAACAGACGCACGCTGGATGTCGCCACTGGGAAACGTCAGCTGCCGATGTGGCATCGCCATCACGTGGAGTTGTACCCGCATGTCGGACAGCCTTCTGGCATTCCCAACCGCCACGGGCATCCTCAACTTTTTCCCGCCGCCTTTCGGCAACAGCGTGGCACGTACGAACCCAAAGGCGTTCTGGTCGTGGTTCAACCACAAGGAGGAGTGCAATGATCAGGAACGACACAGAGTACAAGCGGGTTCTGCAGCAGATTGAGGAGGGCCGGGCCCACTTCCACGCCCAGCGGGCCAGTTTTCAGGAGCAAGGCGTTCCCGTAGAAGCTGCAGACATCGCGCTTCAAGCCACCGAGAGTTTCCTCCTGGGTCTGGAAGAGGACGCGGCGGCGTATCTGAACGCCAAGAGCGGTCACCTCACCCCCCTGGGCGACCTCAAGCACATCGGGCGCTGGCTGATTCATGCTCGCATCGCCCGCGGGCTTTCACAAAGGGAGCTGGCCGAGCGCCTCCAGGTTTCCGAGGCACAAGTCTCCCGCGACGAGCGTAATGAATATTCGAAGGTGGGGGTTGACCGCGCGCAGGCAATTCTCGACGCGATGGGTGTTGCATTACGCGTTGTAGAAGATCGGCATACAACTATTCCCACTGCGGAGAGTGCCGCCTACACCATCCCATTTGAAACTCACAGCGTACCTTCCTCTGAGGTGGACAGCGAGCTGTACCGCATCGCTGGGAATTTTCGAGCCAAGAAGAACCTATCGCCTGAAAAGACACGTCAGATTGCTCACGCCCTGAATAACCTGCTCAACACGCTTGCTGAGGACGACAGTCCAGCGGTACGACAGGAGTAGTCTTATGGCCAAGACCGCCCCACCCTTCACGCATGACCATCTTGAACACCTTCAGCAGAATGCCGA
Source organism: Deinococcus betulae (assembly GCF_020166395.1). Classification (NCBI taxonomy): domain Bacteria; kingdom Thermotogati; phylum Deinococcota; class Deinococci; order Deinococcales; family Deinococcaceae; genus Deinococcus; species Deinococcus betulae. Next base: position 10,717 of record NZ_JAIQXU010000030.1, read on the forward strand.
CGTGCTGCGTGCCCAGGTGGGAGCCGGTCCAGACGGGCCAGTGGATGCTTTCGCCCTAGCGGCGGTCTTCGGTGCCCGTATCGAGTACCTGGATGGAGACGTCGACCCGGGTGATTTTTCGGGCATGGTCACCATGCACGCGGGCCAGCCCGTGATCGTACTCAACCGGAACATGTCTGCTGAGCGCCGGAATATTACCCTGCTTGAGGAGCTGTGCCACTTGCACTACCGGCATCCGGTAGAGGAATGGGACGACCAGGGGCGGCAGCACACCAACGTAACCGAGTCGGAGGCGTATCAGACTGGGGCTGCCGTGCTGCTGCCCGCCATCGTCGTGGCCAAAGCCGTATACAAGAACCGCGCCGCTGCCGACGTGGCCCGTGAGTATGGAGTAAGCAAAGAACTATTCGAGATGCGCGTCAAGGTGCTGGGTCTGTGGCCCCACTATCAGGGGAGGAAGGCCGCATGATACCCGCTATCCAGAATTCGGTGGAAACAATGCTTCTGAGACGTTGGGAGGCCACCCGGCCCGAATCTCTGCGTGAGTTTGACCAGATTCCCATGGTGGGAACAGACCTTGTGGAGAGTGTCAAGGTCGCGGCCCGGCGGCTGGCCGACCGGCGCGTCGTCTTCATGGGCGACCATGATGGCGTCAGTGTACTCATCGGGATGTTCGCCTCCCGTGGCCTTGTACCGGCACCTAAACGCATGCACCTGCTTGATTTCGATGAGCGCCTTCTTGATCGGGCCCGACTGATAGCGACCGAATACGGCTTTTCGCACCTGCTGAACGCCGAGTTATACAACGTTTTTGATATGGTGCCTGCCCATCTCATTGGCGCTTTTGACGCCTACTATACGAATCCACCGTACGGGATGAGCAATGACGGCGAGAGCGTGAGGTTGTTCATGGCCCGCGCCATGGAGATGGCGAATGCCCCGGGGTCGCTGGGGCAGGTCGTCTTGCCCTGCGATCCGCAGCGGCCCTGGACCCAAAACGCTGCTGCCCGCACCACGCAATTTGCCGAGGCGTACAGTTGGGACGCCATAGAAATGCTCTGTGAGCGGCACGGCTATCATCTCGACGACGATCCACAGTTACGGTCAGCGCTGCTGACGCTTCATGCGCGAGGGGGAAACCGGCTACCTCTGCCGTGGCAAGGTAGAGACGTGCCTCATCAAGAGATTCCCTATTTCTACGGCCGGTCCGTTGCGCCGCCCTATCCCCGCTACATCTTGAGCGACGGTCAGCGTGTACAGTCAACGCAGGTGGCGTCCTAGTGCAGCCGGAGCCAACAGCACCTGCCACTTGGATTTTCCAGGCCAACCCCCAGCAGTACGATATCGCCGCTTCACTGGCTGCAGAGCGGGTGGAGTTGTGGAACTTACGTCAACACGCATCGAAAGTGAAATTGGGCGACCGGGTGTTGGTGTGGATTTCAGGCCGGAAGTCCGGCATTTATGCGGTGGGCGAGGTCATCAGCGCTCCTATGGATCAACCGGATTCCACTGTGGGACGGCGTTACTGGAAGTCCGCAGGCGGGCATCAGGTCTGGCCACGCGTCGAGGTGCGCTACAGCCAAGTGCTACTCGACCGCCCGCTCTACAAGAAGTACCTGGAGTTCGATGCAGCGCTAACTCAGTTGGCGATCCTCCGTCAGCCCCGGGGCACAAACTTCGCTGTGTCAGCGAACGAGTGGGAGGCGTTGAACAGTTGGCTGTCGAGTTAGCCCCTAGACGCGGTGCTCATGAGGGCATGAAATTGTGTCAGATATGGATGTAGAGGTACTGCAACGGGACCTTCGCCGGTTCTCGGAGCGTCGGGGCTGGGGTCGCCACCACAACCCCAAGAGTCTGGTAATGGCCCTCACTGTAGAGGTCGCTGAATTGGTAGAGCACTTTCAGTGGCTTACGGAAGATGAGTCGTTTCACCCTACCGATCTGGAAGGTGTACAGGAAGAGGTGGCCGACGTCCTTATTTATCTGGTTCAAATTGCCGACCGGCTTAACATTGACGTTACTGAGGCCGTGACCCAGAAAATGAAACGCAACGCCGACAAGTACCCTGAACCGATGACTGCGCTGTGCGCTGACGGTGGGCCTTACTGTATGGTCGAACCGATGGGTAAATGAAGCCAACGCCATAGCGCCAAGTTCGCGGTCAATCGAGCGAAGCTGCAAACCCCGAGACTCTCTGCTTGCTCGATTGCCTCCCTAATGCCCGTTGAAAGTTGGTTGGCAGAACATTTGAGCGCTTAACGGGTATTTTCGGGCGAATGTGGTTATTACCCGACCGCCTGCCGCAGAGGGACGTTGAGATGTAACAGCAGAGGCGTGTCCCTCACTCCACGTGCGTCTGAAAACGGGCTAGGGCATGCCCAAAATGTGACCTCTACCCCTGGGCGACGATCCGCCGCTCCAAGCGGTCGCGGTCCTCAATTGCCTGTGACCTTCCCTGGTGATCCATGACCGAGAGGGTAAAGCCCTGGACCCCTGCCACTGCCCGCACCTGGAAGGGCTGGCCACCGTTCACGCACAGGGTGTCACCCACCTGCACCTCGCGCAGATCGTGGACTTGTTGCCAGACGCGCTGGCGAGCGTGCCACTGTTCATCTTCCAACAGGACGTCCAGTTCGGCCAGAAGATCAACCACGGGCCGTCCAGCCGCCACCGCTGCGCGAATGTCTGCCTGGGCTGCCTCTGGAAACCGGGTGCGCGCCCCCCGGAGGACCGCCTGCACTTCCCGCGCCAGCGAACTGTGCAAGGCCTTCAGGGCACCCTCGTCCAGGGTGGTGGGCCAATTCAGCGAAGGGGGTGGGGACTGCCGGGCCCGCAGGGCCGCCCCTTCCAGAGCGTCCCAGAAGGCCAGGTGGGCCTCGGTTGGTGTCAGGGTGGTCGGCAGACTGGCCCCGAAGGGAAATCCCGCCGGCAGGCGCGCTTCCAGCTGCGCTAGGCGTGGCTCCAGGCCCTCGCCATGCAGCCAGAGCCGGGCCCAGCTGAAGCGACCGCCAGTAGCCTGCGGCGATGAACCGGAAAGCGGCCAAGAGGGAGGGGCTGTGCGGCGTAGGCGCGCTCGGCTCCAACCAAACCGCTCGCTGACGATCTCCGGCAAGGTCGCCTGCGCCAGAGCGAACAGCACCGCCTGCCGTTCATCTTGCAGGTAGGCCCAGGTCACATCGTCTGGGGTGTGTAGCGCGGCCAGCACCCCAGGGCCTTCCTGTTCACATAGGGTGGCCAGTAGAGGCAGCAGTTCTGGCTCCTCAAAGAGCTCGCCGAAGTGTGGGCGGGCCCGTTCCAGGTCATGCATGACCTCGCCCTCATCAACGGCCGCCAGCTGATGATCCAGTGTCCGCAGGTTCAACACCGTGCCCGTGACGGGATACAGGGCCACATGAGCCTGGGCGGTCATCAGGGCTCTGTGAAGCACGGTCAGCCCTGCCCTCTCCATCTGGGCCAGGACCTGCTGGGCCTCACCTGGGGGCAGGGTCAGGCCGAGCCTAGCGAGACTCGCCTGGAGGCGCTCTTCGAGACCCAGCAGGGGGTTGACCACGCCTTTGCCCTGCTGAAGGGCGGCCGAGTAGTGGTTCCAACTGCGTTGGGCCGCTAACTGGGCGCGCAGCTCGATGGCCTGACTACGCTTGATGATGAGACCGCGCGCGTTCAATTCGTCCTGCAGCGCTTGGGCCTGGGTTTTGGCCAGTGCTGACCAGAGGGTGGCGAAAGGGGCGTCGTGGTGCATGGTCACTCCGGTCCAGGCGGACGGAAGCGTGGTTCCTGCGTTGCCCCGCTCCGCCTGGATGGGGGAGTGAGGAGGAAGAGTGTGCTTCAGAGGTGGTGCGCTGACCATTCGCCAAACCCCGGCAGGGGTGCAGGATGCAGGCTGTCAGTGAGCCTGAGCCAGTCAACCAGTCCAGCAGGTCACTGTCAAGCAAGATGCAGCATCGGTACTGAAGCCTTCTGCTCGCTCAGCGCCGGAGGTCCAAATTCCCTTGCACGGGCCCAGCGCCGATGGTGCCGGTCACCTGTGTGGACGTGACATGGGCCTTGAGCGACCCAAACGCCAGACCGTTGCCATCGACCAGCTGACCGGAGACGAAGGTCCCGCCGGTCTGTGGCCTGATCTCGCCCTGGAAGCCATAGGTGCCGAAGGGCGTCTCGACCTGCACCGTTTTGGGCTCGGAGAGCAGGTTGAGGTGCAGCGTGATGTTCGCGCTGCCAACGGCACCACTGGCCAGCCCCCGGTAAGTCCCGGAGCTCAACGCCTGGGACACCGGTGCGGCGCCAGCGGAGGGCCCCAGCTGGCCCTGGATGAGCGGCCACAGATAGAAGGCGGCGCCGATCACCAGCAGGGTGCCCAAGACCGCGCCCACCCCGCCCCCTGCTTTTGGTGGGGCGCCGGGTGCCGGCGAGGTGGCCACCGCCGACACAGCGGCCACCGGGCGCAGCAGCGCGCGGCGCAGGGTGCGCTTCTCCAGGGCGTGGCGCACTTCGTTGATCACGAGCAGCCCGCAAAGGGCCAGCAGGGCGTAAAGCACCTGATAGGGATGGAGCTGCACGTAACGCGCCAGTTCGGTCATGGACCTTCAGGGTACAGGAGGGCGCCGGCCCGCACATTCAGTGCCCTGGCTGTTTGACGCATGCGCCAACGTCACCACCCGTCTACCCTGAGGGCATGAGCCTACCTTTGCCGTCCTGGCATTCCATGCGTCGCGGGCGGGCCGCCTGACTCCCTGAGCCTGCTCAGGACCCGGCCTCGCCCACTCTGGCCCCGCGGTGGGGTGAACCCATCAAGAACCTGGTGCGCCTTGAGGGGGAAAAGCGCGCGGTGTTGCGCACAGCGGACGAGTTGCTGTACCAGGCCAAGGCCTTTGGCCGCAACCGCGTCGTGACGAACCTGGGGCGCGTGACGCACGCCGGAGACGAAGGCCAGCCGTTCGGCGCCCGGGTGGGGTCAACCACCTGACGCTCACCGCGCAACGCGTGAAGCAGGGCGTGTAGCGTTGGAGCGCGGAGGGGCCCGCCTCTAGAATGGGAAGTGCGACGGTGATGCTCTGCCGCAGCTCCCTCAGCGCCAACCGGTGTCCGCCGTCGTCCAAATCAAAATCATTGGCACCAGTTCTACACCTGCCTTGAGCGAATGCTCCTGCGCCGTCATGGACTTCTCGAGGCCTTGAACCGTCACTTGACCCCACTCACCCGCAGGTGGGCCATCTCCTGGCGCGGCGTCGTGCTGAACAACCGCGTGTACTCACGCGTAAATTGCGACGCGCTGGCGTACCCCACCTGCCGGCTGACCGCCCCCACATCCAGACCCGCGCTGTACAGCCGCCGGGCTTCTTGCAGGCGCACGTTCTTCTGAAATTGCAGCGGACTCAGCCCCGTCACCGCCTTAAGGCGGGCATGGAACGTCGACACTCCCATATAGCTGCCCTGCGCCAGCGCCTCAATATTCAGCGGGCATCGAAATGGTCCTGAATCCACGCAATGGCCCGCTCGATTTTCTGGCCGCTTATCCTCGCGTTGCCCTCCTCCAGCAACCTGCCATAAGTCACCGCGAATAGGGATTGACACAGAGCTACATCGCTACCAAGTTAGGATTCCCTCCCCTCAGCGCATAGCTTCGCCGATGAAAGGACTGGATCATTCCTCAGCGTGGTAAAATCGGCAGTGCGAATTGCGACGTTAGACCAGCTCCTAGACGCTCTTGATGGCCTATTTGCTGATGGCTCTGATTGGACTCGGCGAGAGCAGGACGACCCTTGGATTCGGATTTTCAGCCAGGATACTCACCCTCTGAATTCCAATCTTCCTGATGCCAATTTGGTCTCCTGGTTGAGGCAAGGTCTGCTTCCGTCCGGGGAGGCTCGGACGGCACTTGATCTCGGTTGTGGCTTAGGTCGCAATACTCGCTGGTTCGCTCGACAGGGATACCAAGCCACCGGCATCGACCTCTCCGCATATGCGGTCAATCAAGCGCAGGCGCGCTCCAACGAAGGAGATGTCACGTTTCTTGAGGGAGATGTCCTGCGCGAGCATATTTCTGGCGGGCCTTTTGATGTGATCTATGACTCAGGCTGCTTCCATCATCTTCCACCGCATCGGCGATTGTCTTATCTCCGGACCCTGGAGAAGGTTCTAAAACCTGGCGGATTGTTCGGTATCTGCACCTTTGCGTGGGGGCAGATGGGCAGTGAGGAAGACGATGTCACGCTCCTGCGCCAGGGACATCTTGAAGGCGGAATCGCGTACACCATGGACGATCTTCGCCAGGTCTTTTCTTCGTTGGAATTTTTGGAAGGTGGTGCTCTTCAGGTCGAGTCAGGTCAGACAGAAGAGGTCTTCGACATGCCGTTCCTCCATGCAGCGCTGTTCCGACGGCCTCAAGAACAGCAGGATGGAAGTTGAATCGCACAGCAGAGGCAAGGACCGGGTAGCGATCAGCCACTGAGGTCAATGAACTTTAGGTTGTGTGCCAGGACGCCCAGCGCGACCTTTAACCGCAGGCTGAGGTGCGTTTTCACCTGACCCCAACGCAGTCCCGCACCAGCAAGGACAGAGAAGGCAGACTCGATCGCTTTCCTCGCGGCCCCGTATTCTTTCAGCCTGTCTGGCATTGAGTTTGAAAGGTGTCAGGCATGTCCCTGACTGATACCCCTTATCTCCGATTTGTTTTGGGCCACCATAGAAGGAAAGCCTGGGAAATGATGGAGCTTCACAAAGCGCCACCAGCGGCTGAAATACGGCGCCTTGTGCAGCTTCTGAAGCAGTGCGACTGCCAGCAGGTCAGCATCAGAGAGCTTCTCGTGGGAATGGATGAGCTTGGGCGGAATGTGCGGCTGAATCCAGCGGCTCAGCAGGGTAACGGCAACACTCAGCGGTAGTAGAGTGAAGTCGGGACGGCCCATCACTGTACTTCGGGAAAATTCAAGGGCCGCTGAATAGGCCGGTACAGGGACAACACCGCGAGTAGCAAGCTGGAAGCAGACCTGCTGCCAGCTCATCTCGGATCGTTGGTACCGAGTCGCCTATGAGGTCATCAGGCTGGCTGAGCCGCAACCATTGGAGAAAGAGCAGGGCCACCATGCAGAGCAGAGCATGATGGTGTAACCCGCGCCATGAGCGGCCCTCAAAGTGATCCAATCCCACCTCCTGCTTCAATTCTCGATGGGTCAATTCACACGCCCACCGGCGCTTGGTTCCCTCAACGAGGTGATGAAGCGCCGTCTCGGGAGGGAGGTTACAGGCATAGTATTTCCGTTCGCCACCACGCCGTTCCTCCCCGATGATCCAGGCCGATTGACTTGGTAAGTGCTGACCTTGCCGATACTCCGTCCCATCAGCCAAGCAGACGTATTTGGCTGCGAAGCGGCCAGAGAGCGCGGCTTTCGTCCCCTGCCGCCACAAGACCTGATGCCAGACGGCATCTGCCAGCATCTCTTCCACGGTTTGACGTGGGTGAGACGGCGTCGGGTATTTAGATTGACGCCCGTGAACAGGTTTCAGGCTTAGTAAGAGTTGAACATCGGCGGGGTAGGCCTTTTGAGAACGATAGATACCCACGGACCAGTGAAGATTCCGGTCGCTTAACGCTTGCCGGAACGGCGCGTTGGCACCGTAGCCGGCATCGGCAAGCACCATGCCGAAGTTGAGGTGCGGGGAGACGCGGTCGAGTTCGTCAATGGCGACAGCCCATTTGCTCAGCGCGTGCTGGTGTTCCTCAGGAACACCAGCATCAACCATCCGCTGGGCGTTACCTGTCCAGTCACGGGGTAGAAAAAGGCGGAGACTGACAGGAACAGGAAGATCGTGTTGGGCTAGCGTGAGCGAGATCAAACATTGGCACTGGGTCAGTCCACCTACCTGTCCGGAGTACTGCTTGGTAACCCCGACCGACTTGGTTCCAGATTTGGTCAAGCAGGTGTCGTCGATGATCAGGACTGCACCTTTCCCGCCAAGCATTTGGTTGGCTCGCTGAAAGAGTAAGGGCTCGAGGGCGGCGGTGCTCCATGGGCTGTCCGTGATGAAATGCTGAAAACGATCCTCGTCGCCAGGTGCGACCAGATCGGCCATGGGAACTATACTTTTCCGGTGCGACACGCTGCACAGACCTTGAACGTAAAGTGCGGCGAGACGTCGTCTCGCCTTGTGGTGCAAATGGACCTGAAAGGGTTCGAACCAAGTCGGGAAGTGTCGGGTCCAGCGTGGCAGGTGACGACGCATAGGAGAAGGACAGCATCACCGATGCTGTCCTTGATGTCACCTTGCTGAATTTTCCCGAAGTACAGATAAGCACCGTCCCTCTCGCATCTTTTGAACCCGGAGTCAACCCCTATTCGCGGTAAATAGGTAGTGACGCTACAGGGTGGTGATCCTGATAGAGAGAGGGACTCTCTGCTCCTCGTTGTGGTGGGATAGCCAGCGCTCAACGCTGTGAGCGTTGGGACATCAGCGTGAAGGCTATGTAGCACTTCTTAGCGCCACGACTGCGGATCGCTAAGCCATCTGATCCGGATCAGATGTACTTTTACTGTATCGTTGGACTTTATGGTTCTGGGCGTCTGTCTCAGCCGCGCGGTGCTTTACAGGCTGTGAGAAGGGATTTGGTCTTGCCGCTGCTCGTAAAGGCATTAAGCTCCGCCTGCCCTTGATGCTCCCACCATTCCAGACCGTTCGGTGCTTGTGCCGGGCCGTACAGGCCAGCGTACCTTGACCCGCTCGCGCTGAGTGCTTCAGCCAGACCGTACTGTTTGCCCTGCCAATTCACGACCGCGAACAGGGGCCGAGTCGCAAAGCGGATATAAATCACATCAAGTTTGGTACCGCCTGAGCAGGTGTAATGCACAGTTCTATAGGTCATGGAGATAGGGGATGTTGCGGCAAGGGCGGGAGCGCTCAAACTCAGGGTTGCGGCCAGTGTCAGCAGGTGTCTCATCTCCTAGACCCTACAGTCGGGTGCGTTGCAGGCTCGTAACGGCCTCTGCCCCTCTTCACCGAATCAAACGCAGAGGCCTCTTTGCATCCAGGTTCCGGGATGCGAGGTGCTCCCGCTGGGCGGAGCGAGACTGAAGACCAATGAAGACTCGTAGTTCCGTTGCCCTTGATGTCGTCAAGGACGGAGTCAATGCCGGCTCAATCGGCTAGAGACCAGTGGCCTGATCAGGCCCGTGTCCCTTAAGGCCGCGTTCTATCTATCGGTTCTTAATCCGTACTACTTGTGTAGATCGTATGCAAGAAAGTTCAGGTTTTTGTCTGGTGTTACAAGGCGTTATGGCTCGATAACGCATCATAACGCTTTCGATACGGTCTGCTCTGTACCCTCTACTCAGTCTTCCAACCAATCACCCGTAAATCACTTCGCGGAGATTTAACGTTGAAGGACTACCAGGCTGACCGCACGTCTTCTGAACAGGATGTTGCGATTGAAATTCGTCTCTTTCCGTCGGTTGGCAAGCTCAAATAGCGCCTTCGTTCTCCATCTCTATTTTGGCAGCGTAGTTTTCCTTTCACTGAAAATTATGAGTGTTTAGCTTCTACACGAGATTGGGAAGGAGTCTCTTTGGCATACCCTTAGGAGAGATCGCAATGTCCGTTTGTTAGCCACATTCTAACCCATGGAATGTGCTAGTTCCTAGTCACAATTTAGGTGTCTCTACTGGAACGCAATTGAGTTTCGATCAAATAAATCTTCGATGTTCCGAATAAAGATACAAACTTCACTCTGTCTTTGACAGTCAGGAGAATTATGTCTATGGTTAGCAAAAAGATTGTCTCTTCCCTTATCGGCCTGCTTACGATTGCTCTTTTGTCAGGATGCGATTCCTCGCAGTCTGTTCCTCCCGTCACCCCACCAGGGCCGACGACTCCGACTGACCCCGGACAGACTGATCCTCTCAATCCGGGCGAGGATAGCGAAATTGATTTCACCTATGTTGACGAGGATTCCGCACTCTCGATCAATACAGTTCAAGATGGTCAGGTTAAATTCGTCCCCAATCTGAAGATCCTCCGAGCAGATAAGGAAGAAATTCCTGAAGAAGTGATGGCGCAATCTGTTGGTATGCAGGCCCTGAGCTTGGCCAGCGATGCAGCAGGGCACTGGCATCCAATCAAGAGGGAGGGAGACGTAATCATTCTTGAACGTGATTCCGGCTCAACTGCACCGTTTGAATACTTTGCCGGTGACTTTCTGACCTCACAAGCCTCTTCAGTCTTCCCGAATGGTGCACTCCTGAAGGTTGTCAGCGTAGAGAAGCGGAGTGAAACGCAGTACGCTCTTGCAACGCAACATGCCACGATTGATCAGGTCATTAAGTATGCCGACGTAGAGCATAACACAGAGAATTTTGACGAGGAAGCGTTGAAGAGCGAAATCGATCATTTGAACGGGCTTTCAACAAAATTCGTGAGTCGTTCTGACCTCAAAGCCCAAGGTATAACTAATCTCAAAGCTATACAGATTAATATACCCAAACAAGTTATTCTCTGTAGCGATACAGACACAACTCAGAATATCATTCTGAGCGGTGGCATTAATATGAACTTGCGTTTAAATACCGATGTCTCAGTTGACTTTCCTCACTGGTATTCTGTTGTACCTAACGTTAAGTTGGAAGGTGTAGTCTTAGTCGATCAAGATTCGAGCTTGAGCTTAACTGCGAATTGCCCAGGCATGAAATGGAGCATTCCACTCGCGACCTATACCTTCGACGAAATTAGTTTCTCTGTCGGTGTGATTACACTTCGAGCTGCGCCTACGATGACGCTCTCGCTGAATGCAGATGGAAAAATCACAGGGGAGGTCAGCTTTAAACAAGTTTACAATGGTAAGTTTGGTGGTGGCGTCGATAACTTTGCTAGGAACGGTGCTTATGGCGTTGTCGATAATAAACTAAGTTATACACTTACTAACAAGTGGTCTGGTGAGGCTCGATTTTATCCTCAGGTCAAAATGAATCTTAATCTCTACGTAAATCCGCCACTCGTTGGGCAGGCGGGGGCGCAAATTGATACTACTGTAAATCTTGGCGCGAAACTCTCAGCTTCGAACTCCAAGCTCTGTATCAACGGCTTTACGGAAGGCTCAGTGAAGTATTCTGCGAATGCAAGCATCGTTGGATTCAATATCTTTAATACGTCGGCGACATCGAATCTTAACGGTTACACCTCGCCAGCATTCTGCGTTTAGCATCCTTTACTGGTCATTGAGTTAGAAATCGTAGCATAGCACTCTCCATTCAATATAGTGAGGCGACAGTATCATCGTAAAACATGATAAGCCTCACTATATTAATCTTAAAATATGTAGTTCGGCAACTGTTGGCAATCATAGATGGTTGTCGATTTGTATTCAATACAAATCGCGGTACAAGGAGAAACAACGTGAATACATTATTCAAGCAGACTACTGTGTTGTCTGTCTCTATTCTGCTCTCGTCTTGTGGATTGCAGTCGAATCCTTCCACTCCAAGCACACCCGCTCATCATACATCCGTTAGCGGGTACGTTTATATCACTCCTAACGATGCTTTGAAGAACACAGCTATTGATATTCGCTCTCTAGATGGTAGGACACTCATAAAAACAGAATCTGATGATGAAGGATTTTTCGATATAGATTTGGATATTGCTAGTAATAAAGAGCCGTTCGTGATTGTCGCAAACGGGGAGTTAGACAGTAAAAAAATTCAACTTAGTCGTACTGTGAATTCCGATGACTTTCTCGATACGCTCGACGTTAATCTTATTACCACTCTTGCGACAGAGCGATATCAACAGACTCAAGGTAATTTAGATCTTGCTTTTGCTCAAGTCTCGGAGGATCTGGGCCTGAAAACTCCAGGTCGCGAGTTGAGAGACGACTCGTATTTCGTTGACCTTTCAGAATTAAATATTTCGCAGTTTGAAGGTCTCAGCTCGCTCAAAAATCTCAGTCAGTACATCAAGACGACTCAGAATCGTTTTAATAACGAGATTAAAGTCCAAGGAATTCCATCTAGAACTTACAGAAAAGTTCTTGGCTCTGCCCTGATTGCTGGTGTCGGAGCAATTGCTGATTTGGGGGAGCAGTCGGGATTGGTTAAGGCGGCGAAACCGTTTCTTGAAGAGTATCTAGATAAGAAACTCAACACATCTTCGCCCACTCTTGATTTGAATGATATTGTTTCCGAGATCGCAAAATTAGAGTATAACTTATCTTCGACAACGGTAAGCTCAACACTTGCTAATGAGCTTCGCCAACTTAGCCCCCAAGAAGATCTATTCAAATCACTTCTCAGAAATGATATTGAAAGGGATCAGCGTCTCAAAGGTCAGAACAATCCTCAGCTCCGACAGAGAATTGAAGCTGAGGAGGACGCCGATGCAATTATACAAAACCATAGCTCACTACAAGCTATATTATTCAATCAATCGAATGGTTTAGACGGGCAAAATCAGAAATTGATCCTTGATTACAGCAGAGCTCTGAAACCATTTGGAACAAATGAAAATGCATCAGATGTTGGCCGCAGACGAGTTACGGCTCCTCGAGGTCTCATTGAGACATTTTTAGCAGAGAGGATATTGGAAAATGGAGACGACTACTTTCATTTTTCCTTCTCCAAAGGAAGTTTGTTAAATAATGGAGAGTATTATACTAACGTACAAGCACTTAAAAATCGATACCTCATCATGGATGAAAGTGATGCAATTGAGGCAACTAATTTATTCAGAAATTATATATCTCATCAAGCATATCTTATTAGCAGATCAATAAACTTGTTAAGAAAAATCACAGGATATAAAAACAAGGATAGGCAATATTTAGACTATTTCTCGGGACTTAAAGATTTGGAAAAAAGGCGATTGGAAGCAGCAATGTCACAATTTCCTAATCTTACACAGGATAATATTAGCTCCTTTGCCGATTCAACTATTTTGACTTTTGAAACTGAAGTCCAGAGATATCAATCTGTGTTCAGTTATTTTGTTAACAGTCCATATCGAATATCTATTGACACAGGTAATGTGAGTGAAACTAGGTCTATAGTTATGAAGTTTAAGAAATATTTTCCAGCGAATGTTATCTCCGATGCCAATGGAATAGTCACCGAAGGTTATTTCGTCCAGGATGGCACATCAGGCACACAGCAGAAGACATTCCCTACCATTGTTATCGATAGCCAGGCTAAGAAGGTGGATTTGTGGGCTTGTGCTCGAGCTGGCTACATTCCAAAAAATCAGTATGAATCAAATTTATTCGATTACCCCGCTGATGCCCCTACGAATAAGCAACCGACCACGTTGTATGCCTCACCAGCTCTGGGTTCCGTGTCTACAGAAGGATGGAGAAGGCCAGATGCAAAGGTGGTATCAAAGATTGACGCTACATATGAAGTCAATCCGTTGGTATCACTGAATTTGATTCAGCAGATGTGCAACTTCAATCTCCTCAGCGAGGGTGACACGACAAAAACGGCTGTCCTTCTCAGCGGTGCGTCAACATATAAAGGTTCATTCGTAGAGACGAAAAATGGCAGACCTGGAGTACTGAAGATTAATCAGGACATAGTCAGTTCAGGATTGCCATCGGTACTAGACGCTCATATTTCCGCACCAGAAGCATATGACTCTTATGACGCCACCCGACAAATTTATAAAGTTGGATTTTCATCAAAATATAATGTTATTCTTCCTCTTTATCTCTCTAACTATGATGTAATTCCATTTATTGAGAAATAGACTATTTACATCTGGCCTGGAGTTTTATATTCCAGGCCAGATGTACGAATCAATCTATTGAGATATATGTGCTGAGGAGATTGAATGAATCAAATACATAGAAATGCACTACCTCCAAAATTTGACGCTTTATACTGTACATTTTATACTATATCTAATTTATATATAAGAAACAGATTTGTCAGTCGCTTACACAAATTCCTCAATTTCCAGAATAATGCACTTATAGCTCTCATTCTGACTATCTTTCTCTGTCAGGCGTCCCATGCTCAATCCGATATATCCAACGTCGCTAGTGCATCTAAAATAGATACTAATGATAAAAATGTAATTGTAGATGTTCTTATCAATGAGATTTATAGTATTGATCCCGTTGAAGGGGATTTTCTAGCTGACGTCACGCTGAGCTACGAGTGGAACAATAGAAGTAACACAGAAGCCTTAAAGACAGATGACCCAATGCTGTCAAGTGATCCACTAATCGACTTTGTGAATGACAGAGACTTAAATCTGATTTGGGAGGATTACGGCGAGCCAACCTCTCCAGACATGCAATACAGAGTAAGCCGACGTTATAATGGTGAATTTTCCGCATACTTTGATCTCTCGAAATTTCCCTTCGACACCCAGCAGATTAAGTTGATCCTTGAGCCAAGACACAATACCACTAAAGAAACGACACTTATGTTCAATCCACAACTTTCCAATCTCGGCTCCACTCAGCTCATTGACACTATGATTCCGAAAAATGAATATAATGGAATTGATGGATGGAAGTTCAAATCCGCCCAACTGATCGCTAAGGAACAGAACTACGTAGGTCGCGCTGCACCCTCACCTAGATTATTGGTCGATCTCACGGCTGATCGAGAGTACAGTCATTATACCTATCTCGTCATCAGCTTGATATTCTTCATATCGCTCATCTGCTTTTCAGCATACTTCTTCCCAATTGAAGATATTGGAAGTCGTTTGCAAGTTCTAACGGCACTACTCCTAGCATTAACTGCCGTGCAGTTTGTTGTTTATGATGACTTACCCACAATACCTTACCTAACGAGAATCGATCTGATGTTCCTGTCCTGCTATGTTTGCATGCTCTCGGTGATCGCTATCACTGTATTTGTCAAGTGGCAGATATCAAAACGCGACCGGGAATCAGTTGTAAAATTTGAGAAGGCTGCCATGATTTCTACATCTATCATCTTTTGCGGTGCATTTCTGGCTGTTAATGTACTGCGATAATTTTTAGACGCTCTACATTGATATGGCTATATTAAGATATGGAATAGTGTCTGGACTTAAAAGACATCTTCATATGAAATATTTGAATTTATTTGTTAGAGTCTACACTCTACTAATTTCTTGGTATGGAGAACACCATGTACTTGACCACGCTGGGTGGCACGAACCTGTCAACTTCACGCATTGCACCGCGTCATCTGCTGTTTCTCGCCTACCTCCTTGTCGAAGGGCCTACCAGCCGTGCTCGGCTGCGGGCCCTCTTCTGGCCGCACAGTACCAGTGCCGCTGGCAATCTCCGTGTCCTCATCAGCCTCGTGCGCCAGGCCGCACCCGGATTAATTATTGAACGGGGCGATCGCCTGACTGTGCAGTGCAGCAGCGATGTGACCGAGCTTCTCAGTCACATTCAGGCCAAGCGGGCGAGTGAAGCTCTCCAGCTGTACCAAGAGCCGTTCTTGACCCATATCGCCCTCACGCTTCTAGGACCAGAACTCGAAGAATGGTTGATCGACACCCGAGAATCCATCGCTGAACAACTCTGGGAGATTCTTGTTCACGACGCAGAAGCTCTGTTAGGGCAATGCCGAATCAACGAAGCGATTCGGCACGCCGAAGCGGCCTGGCTCCTGCCTGGACTTCCACCTCGGGATGAGCACGATCTGCGCCGCATGCACCGCCTCCTGACGCTTTGTCATAGCCCGCATGCCGGCTTGGTAAGCCGTGAGGCCCGGTCACTCGGGCTGGAGATCGAGGGGCCTCCCCCCACAGCTGAACTGGAGTTCATTGCCTTTCCTGGACCTCATCTCCCCGAAGAAATCACACCCTTTCTGGGGCATCAGGAATTACTGCAGCAGATTCACTCAACGCTTCATCTGCCAGAGGTGCGGCTCCTGACCATCTTCGGGATCGGCGGTGCAGGGAAAACGCGCCTGGCTCTTCAAGTGGCCCAGCGGGCTCAGCAGATCTACCACAGTCAGGTGTGGTGGATTGCTTTAGGAGAAGTCCAGCAGCCAGAGGACATACTGCCTTATGTCGCCCGGATCCTCGGTGCCCCACTTTCGCCCGGCCGATCTGCGCTTGATGTGGTGGTCATGGCCCTGCGCGAACGCCCTGCTCTCGTCGTTCTCGACCAATTCGAGCATTTGTATGGTGCAACTTCTCTCATTTCTGAACTCCTGCGGCAATGCCCTCAACTGAAGGTGCTGGTCACGTCTCGACAGCGCCTGGCACTCCGAGCAGAAACGGCCTTCGAATTAAGCGGTTTGCTTATTGAAGCGCGTCCAGGCCAGACCATGAGTGACGCACTTGTTCTGTTCATTGGTCAAGCTCGGCGGGTGCGCCCAGTGTACCGATTCACGGACCTTGACCTAGAACACGCGCAGGCGGTGTGCACGTTTGTGGACGGTCTACCGCTGGCGGTTGAGCTGACTGCGAATTGGATTCGCACGCTGACCCCAGAAGCTATTTTGGGGAATGTACAGGCTATCTTGGGCCTCCCGAGTGCGCCAATGAGCGATCTGCCTGAGCGACATCAGAGTATGCGGTTGGTCTTAGAACAAAGCTGGGAGCGCCTCACGCCCCGAGAACAGGAAGTCCTTGCTGCATTGGCTGTGTTCCATGGTGGTTTCACATTTGCTGCAGCAGCCGCTGTGGTCGGCGCGACGCTTCAAGATCTACAGGGCCTTGTTGATACGTCGATGATCCGCGTTGACGTGACTGGTCGGTTCAGTCAGCACCCGTTGATCGCGCAACTGTCTCGTCAATATTTAAGCGAAAACCTTGTGGCGCAGCGAACACTAGAGGAGAAGCATGCCGCTTTCTTCCTCAAGCAGTCAAATACGGGGTTCTATGAGCAGCTGGACGGTCAGCGTCAAATGGAGTGGCAGGACTGGTTCCATTCAGAGTATCCAAATCTCGCTGCGGCACTGGACAGCGCAACCGCCCGAGCTGATTACCTCTCTGCCATGTATTTGGCGCGTAATCTCCACCGTGAGTGGAATAACCGGGGACTGGCTGCTGTGAAACTGCCGACGATCCTTTCGCTCCTGCCCTATGTGAAAGAAGAGCCTGCAGCACACGCGTGGGGCCTGATCACGGCAGAAGCATTCGCGATGTACAGCGGCACCCAGCCGGTTGGGGACGCTCTGGCTGCTGCTCGGGCCGCCGGGGATGAATACAACATCATGTGTGCTTTGTACGTTCGGGAATTCGCGGTCCAGCAGCGCGGAGACGCTGAGCACGCTGCCCTCATGGATGAACTCTACGCTGCCGTTGTAAAGACGGGCCGTCCTGCACCTCTGGCCACTATGCTCAGACGCCGCGCTAGCGTTGTGTTGGCCAAGGGCGACGGAGCAGCCGCTCAAAATGATCTTGAAAGCGGGTTATTTCTCGCCAAGCAAATGGGAGCCACGTTTAATCGCGCTGATCTTCACCTCCTGATGGGGCAAGTGCATACCCTTCGCGGGCAGTTGGATGCGGCTGAGCAGTGCTTTCACGCTGCCCTCCATATGTTCACGACTTTAGGCTATCGTCCACATGCCAGCACCTGCTTCAATGCCCTCGCGCTGCTTCAACTGCTTCAAGTGAGTCCAGGCTACCGTTCGTCTGCGTTGCAAGTGGCCCTTGATTACTGTGACCGGGCCGATGAAACGTTCAGCTCAGAAGGCCGACTCGCCGTGCGTGACAACGTGAATGCCCGTGGCTTTGTCCTCAGTGCTCTCAATCGCTTACCGGAAGCGCAGGAGTGTTTCGAGCGGGATGTTCAGGCGGCCAGAAATTCTGGGAACCGTCAAGGAGAACACATGGCTCGGCTTGGGTTAGGTCACTTGGCGCTCCGGCGACGTGACTGGTCGGCGGCGCAGACCATCTTCGCGGCAATTGTGGCAGAAGCGGACGCGGCAGATGGGCACCGGCCAGCGTGCTGGCTGGCCTTACATGGCCTGGCCGATACCCATCTTCGGCTGGGCCATCAGCACAGGGCGCAAACGCACTGGGATGAGGCTCAGCGCTTGGGTCAGAGGTTAGGCGCTGTGCTTCCGTATTTCCTCACTCTTCCCGCTCGGCGGTCTCAGCGCCAACAGCTAGAGGCTGCCAAGACGCACATCTGAAAAGAACAGATCGTTCTGTTGTAATGGATATCCGCATGTTTGTCACCGTTAGAGATCAATGAGTGACCTCTCTGATTTAAAGTTCCAAACTTCATTGTCTTCTCTCAATGAGAAAGCTGAAATATCTGTGTGACTGGCCTATAATGTATGAAGTGTGTAGCGAGAGATTAACTGTCCAACACGTAGTCAAAGTCGTAAATCGATTTTTGCATACACTTCATACTACAAATTACATACTTTACAAGTGAAGAATTTAACTCTATCAATCATTGCTGTGACCCTATTCCTGAACGCCTGCTCAAGTCAGATTTCAGCGCCTAGCCCTGAAGGCGTCAAAGATGCTTTTCCTGATGGGGGCGTGGACAGCTCATCATCAGACAATGAGTCGAGCAGTGCAAATTCAGGCCAAGAAGGTCAGACGAATGAGGTCGAGGAATTTGATGCCCATAAGGCATTTAAAAGCGAAAGCATCAGGAGCATTCTTGCATCCAATATTCCCTTGGCAACAGGTAAGGGTAGTATCAGCATGAAGATCATGAATGGAACGAATGGACACTACTCTAACGGTGATATTTACTGGGGCATTTTGGGCATCAATCCATCGAATGGGCGCTGGAGCTACTTGGACAAGAGAGGGATACTGCGTTCTCTTTCAAGATCGCTCAATGATGCCAACGGACATCTGAGTAAAAACGGTACAAACTTCGCGAACATCTATCATCGTACGAGTGAGATTGATTGGATAGAAATACCAAAGATTACATCTGGACGACTGTATATCTGTATTGGTAGTCCTTGCTATATCAAGACGTTTGATACAGGTTTTGCTGGGCCTAATATAGACAATCCTTCTGATCCCAATATCAATGTTTATTTCGATTTTATTGAATTTACTATAGACGATAGCGGTTACCATGGAAACACTACTCGTGTGGACGGATTTGGCTTTCCGCTTCAACATCGACTTGTGAATCGAAATGGCACATATGATCAGGTTGTTGGCGAACGGGAGGACGTGAGTCGAGCACAGATTTTTGATGCGTATCTCTCTCAAGTTTCTGAGCCCTTCCAGGCTTTAGGAAGACAGCAAGCGCCTTACCGAATTGTCGCTCCTATCCACGGCGCGTTCCGAGAGGGAGGAGCACAGGCCAAATATTTTGACAACTATATACAGCGTGTTTGGAAAAAGAAGTCCAAACCAAGCACGCAAAATGTTCTGTTGTGCAATGGGCCTTTGGCTGAGGATCCGAGCGGTTGTGCAGGGCTCAACCGAGGAGTCTATGAAGACGTAGGTGCATGGAAGATTCCAGCGAAGTATTATTCAACGGCACCCGCAAATGCTTACGCGCAGTTTTGGCATAAGCAGGCAATAGGTGGGCTGGCCTACGGATTCGCCTATGACGATTTTAATCAGCAGGCTGCTTACCAAGAGGTGAAGGATCCCAAAGGTCTCATCTTACGAGTAGGCTGGTAGATCGTAGCTTTTCCGTGAGATTATATCTTCACGGCCAATAGTTATGGTTTGAATCTACGACATCCTCTGTTCTCCAGCGCCAGGCGCAGCCATTGCAGCAACAGGAGGGCGACCAGATACAGGACCATATGGTGGTCGCCAAGGTGCTTGAGCTGCTGACCGCGAACACCGTCCTGGCTCAACACGCACCAGGAGCGATCAAGTCCCCCCTCATCTGCGTTCGAGGCGCCAGTTCTGTGCTGCCAAACCATTAAGGCCCCAGGTTCGGACTTCTGTTCCTGCAGAGGTGCTGGCATTGACGCTGTCCAAGGCCAGGCGGGTCTGCTGGCCTACCACACGGTGATAGCCCTGGCCCATGTCCTCCAGGTGCCAGTTCTGGGCAAACTGACCGTTACAGTTCCACAGCCGCACATCCGTCCCTGGCGTGCTGCTGCCACCAGTGATGTCCAGGCACAGGTCCTGATTGCCCAGGACACTCCGCAGGCGGTAGAAGCCGTCGTCCATCTGTTCCACACGGAAGTTCTGAGCCGGGAGCCCATTACAGCCCCACTGCTGGAGCTGCGCACTCGGACTCGCTGCTCCATTCTGAACGTCAAGACATAGGCCACTAGCCTGGTTCACCAGCCGGTAGATGCCGCCGTTCGCGAGGGCGTATCCGTTGGTCGATTCACTGGTGTAGGGCCAGTGGCCGTTCCATTCCAACAGCTTGATGTCCAGTTTGGGGGCGCCGTTCTCTCCTGCATCATAGAAGTGGTGCGCGAAGTAGATGTTGCCATTCTCGACGTAGACGTCACCGCCACCCGGGCCAAGCTTGTTCGCCCGGGGCCCCATCATGACGGTTCCTCCTCCTTGATCCAGTCGAACTCCATTTTTGTCCAGATACGGCCCCGTGATCCTCGTGGAGCGGCCCACCACCGTCTTGTAGGTACTGTTCACTCCCGCACAGCATTTGTCCCAGGACAGGAAGAGGTAGTAATAGTTCCCCCGTTTGACGATCGAAGGCGCCTCCACCGGATTGTTGGCCACTCCAGGACGATTGGCCAGGGTATACACGGGTCCGTCGAAGGTGGTCATGCTGCTCATGTGCTGCAGCTTGATGCCACCAAAAAATGACCCCCAGGCCATCCACCATCCGCTGGCGCTGTCCCAATGGACAGACGGGTCAATGGCATTGTGATCGGTGGTGCTTCCAGACCTGAGGATAGGGCCTCGGTCTGTCCAGCCGCCGGTTGAGCAAGGACTGGTGCTCGTGGCCACGCCAATGGCCGAGTTTTTCGTTCCGAATTGCGACGCTGCGTAATACATGTAGTATTTCCCGTCGTTGCCGTTATAGACCACTTCGGGAGCCCAGATGTTTTCTGCGCGGTAGGTTGTGACAGCCCAAGCCGGCGTGGGGAGAGCACCCAGTGTCTTCCAGGCACCTGTCAGGCCGCCGTCCGAGCGGTGGACCAACACGCCACCCGGATGGGTAGGATTCCCGACACCCGTCGACATGACGCAGTAGGTTGATCCGGCTTTGAACAGTGTCGGGTCATGCGCCCCAAGCTGGCCTGTCAGGCCGAGGGTGCTCTGGCCTTGCAGTGGCTCGGGCGGCTGAGAAGTGGGCCCGGCGGCGTGCTGGGCACAGGCAGCTAGGAGCAGTGGAAGAGTCAGGATGGGTGAAAGCCAGCGTTTCATGGTTGCCTCTCAAGGGGGACGGTCTGAGCTGGAGAACACCGGCTTCAGGCGTAGATGCAGGTCAAGGGCTCACAGAGTAAGCTCCTTCTGCTGTACGAGATGTGGTGGTGAGCGTTCACAAGGTAAACATGCTCCTGAGTCTTGTCAATCAGCGGCCAACAGCGGTGTCACGCATCTGCCGTCTGGGGCACATTAAGGCCGCTGCCGGAGGTGACCGCGCCACATCAGGCACTCGCACGGCCACGGGTACAGCAGCGGTCGGCGCAGGTGTACGGGGGCCTTTTTCTGTTCGCGTCGGGGCTCAATGCGGGCTTCAGTCTGCCGGCCTCGTTCACGCTCCCCAGCCTGCTGCGTGCCGCGACGCCTGAGGCCTTGACCACAGTGCAGCTTGGGGTGAATGGCTGCCGTGCTCCTGCTGTGGCACCGAGCCCGGACTGGGGAGCAGCGTAGGATCCTCACCGCCCTGGCTGCCCTCTTCATTCTGGGCACCCTCCTCACGTGGTCGGTCCGCTCGTTTCCTGGCTAGACCAGCTGCGTCCTGCGTGCCGAGGCGTCACGTCACCCCTACGCAGGGCATCGTGGACGGATGGCACCCTCTGCTCCCCACCCCGCACCACCCCCTGACGTGTCGATCTTGGGCGACAGCCCTGGGCCGAGTCTCTTCCTGCTCGTGGAGCGAGCGGCGGCGGGCGAACCACAGGCCTGGCTGACGTTGACGCTGCCGCTGCTGCTCGCCATTGTCTTAGTGATGTGGATTCGCATGAGCAACCGACCTGAACTAGACAATGTGCCAGAGCGGGAAGAGGACTGAACGCAGAGCCCTGTGCAGCGCCGCCTCTCCCTGCCTCAGTGTGTGCTGCCGGCAGGGGAGACAGGGACGGCTCGGAGCAGCCCGTCCATCCTCTTTGCATGCCTGAGGCACATCAGCGTGCATCACGGTGACCGGCGAGGCAGGATGAGGGCATGCCGGAGCAGGCGAGCAACAGAAAGGGCCAGAAGCCGGATGCGCCGCAGGATCCTGGCTGCGGCGCATTGGCCGCCTTTTCAATGGTCGTGACCCTGGTGGGCAGCGCCGCGTTCCTCATGGCCGCGATTTCAGGTTTCAACGCGTGGTGGAACAGTCCAGCCGAGACAGCGGCAGGCGACTTGGCCTTCGTGGTGGCTGTTGGGTGCCTAATTCTGCTGCTGCTGGGCTGGGTGGGTCATGGTGTGGCGCGGCGGTGGATGTACCGCTGGTCGACCTTGTTAGTCGTGTTGGCCGTATTTGGGCTGGGGTCCTGGTTCTTCGGCCGCGAGTACCGCGCCCTGGTCCGGGCGGAGCGGGCGGCACAAGTGCTGGAGCAAGGGCGATACACAACGCCATGAGCCAGCCGGCCTGCTCATTTACAGGCCGGCTGTCCGGTCAGGTGTCCAGGTCTTCTTTGACCTGGTGGATGAGGATGCCGGATACGCTGCCAGCACTCGGGCGCACAGCTGGGTCCGTGAACCAGAACATGCGGTTGTGTTCCCCTTGGACGGATCGAGCTCGCTGAGCGGCCTGCGTGACCCAGTCGTCCGAGGCTTCAAAGGTGAGGTGGGTGTCGTTCGTCAGTTCTAAGATCAGCCGAGCCATAGGGTCAGCCTACGCGGGCTGGGCGCAGGGCGCCGTGGCCCAGCCTGACGGCTGGTGGGATGCTGGGCTGTTCAGGTCAATTCGGCGCTATCAGCCGAGCTAGCGATCTTCCGTAAAGTTCCGCAACGCCAACAGGCCTGCTCGAACCAGCTACATCGCCTTCGCCGGTGGATAAGCGGCGTCCGACCAGATGCGGTCCTGACCGGCACTGCGCCACCAATCCAGCGGTCGGCGGCGCATGAAGTTGAGCACGGTAGAGGCGGCAGTCGAGATGGGCGCGGGGGTCATCGCGTCTTCTGGAGCATGATCGCTCGCCGTGCTGAACGCACGGATATTGCTGACCGTTTCACGCCGGCGCACCCAGCATGATCATGGCAATCCCAGGGGCATACGCTGCGCGGCGCACCGTCACGGTCCAGCCGGTCTGGCGGAACGCGTCTGCTTCCGTTTGGATCTCTGGGTCCCCCATCACCATGTACGGCTCATACGTCAAGACGAGCTGGCCAGTGGCCGCGACTTTCCAGTATCTGCTGTGGTCGCGGATGCGCGGCCGCCGATCGGGGAAAGCCCTCAGCACCTGGTCTTCTTGGTCCGTCAGACGGTGGATCTCGTGAGACCGCAGGGCCCTGGAGCCCCGGCCGTCGAGGGCACACTCGGTGATGAAGGCGTCATACCGCTTAGCCTGGGCGGCATAAGTGGTGGCCCCGTCGTAACTGAGGGTCAGGTTGCGCCGGGCGTCGGCCATGAGGCTGCGGCCGTACGCGGACTGGGCCTGGTAGGTCAAGCACGCGGGCACCTCCAGCAAGCGGGGGACCGTGAGTCGGATCAGTTGCCGCGCTGGGCCATTCTCTTCGTAGGTGGTCGTACGGTCCGGGGCGGTATTCTCTAGGGTCTTCAACCACGCTTTAATGGTTTCGTTCAGGGGGCCTGGTCCCAGGGTCGGGAGGGACATGACGGGGGCAGCACCGTCAATGAGGAGGCCCGTTTCCGGGGTCCATTCCAGGAGGTGTGCTCGCCACAGTTGCTGCCGGAGGGCGGGGCTGACCTGTTCGGGCAGCGGCAGGAGGGGCCAGGGGGTGGTGAGGCGAGACCGGCGATCAATGTAAATGGGGTGGGACTGGTATTTGGGGACGGCCCGGTACACCGTGTCGCGGTCCAGCAGGGGAATGGCCAGCGGCACGGGGTCAGTGACGGGCGCCGATACCGGCAACTGCGCGACGGAGTCAGGGCGCTGGCCATCCAAGTGGGCAATGGCTGCCTGGGCCCAGCTGGACGACACGTCGACGTCGTAATGCCGAAGGGCGCGCTGCAGGGCCTGCGCGTCGGCGGGTGGCGCGAGGCGGGGCCGGCTGGGTTGGGCGCTGAGGGTATTCCAGTCGGTGCCGTGGAGGGCCGCAATCACCTGCAGGGCGCGTTGCTGGCCGAGGGGATTGAGGCCGTGGGCAGTGAGGTAAGTACGGAGGGCCTGGGCAACGGTCTTGGCCGAGTGGTCGTGCATCGCGGTGTCCCTTTCTGGGCGCGTGTGGGCGGCCGGTCCCCGCGTTGCCAGCCGCCACCGCCCAGGAGGGCGCAGAGGTCAGAATCATCAGCCTGGACTTCACCGTGCAACTGCGGGGGGCATAGGCGTCTAGGCGGCCAAGTCTAGTGTACGCCATGTCCCCGCAAACGGTTCATGGTCAGTCGTCACCGCACGCCCGAGCCCTCTGCCCCTGGGACATCATCAGGCCATGAACCTGCTGTTGTCGTCTGCCGCTCTGCTCGCCCTGGGCACTGCATCTGCTGCTCAGCCAGCGGGCCTCTCAGCGGAGTGAATTCGCCCGGCTGCCCTGCCCATCATGGCCGCGCTGCCTGCGAGCTTTGTGCTGCGCAACGACCGCCTGCTGGACCGCACGACTTCAAGGCTTGCCCGAGTTCAGCCTTTGTGCAGGCATTCCGCGCGCCTGGCCAGGCGATCAGCCAACGCGCGGTCCACACCATTGGGCGCGACACCGGGGCGGTGAGGCCTGAAATAGACATTCCCCTGCGCAAGGCCGACCGCACCGTTGCCGCCGATCAACCAGACCAAGTCCAGCTCGGGCGCTGAGGCATCGGCCTCACCCATGATCTCTTCAAGGGTCCACGCCGTGTCGGCGGTGTCGCCGTCAGCGAGCCGAGCGTGACGTGCGCCGGCGGGCAGCCAATGCCACTTCATCTGGGGCAGTGTAGCCCTGCGCGTTGCCA
Source organism: Deinococcus betulae (assembly GCF_020166395.1). NCBI lineage: Bacteria > Thermotogati > Deinococcota > Deinococci > Deinococcales > Deinococcaceae > Deinococcus > Deinococcus betulae. The sequence continues at coordinate 35,771 of NZ_JAIQXU010000030.1, forward strand.
GGCCGTGCTGGACATCAGCGTGAGTAACTCCTGCGCTCTTCACACTGTGATATGTGCTCATTGTATCTTAAGGAAGCCTTTATGCTGGCCGGGTATGGTCACGCCCCGGCGCTTCCTTCTCGTTGACGACAATGCCGCATGACCAGCTCCTCGCGATAGAGGCCTTCGGTGACCTCTGTCCAGACTGTGAACTCCAGGTCTTCGGGCAGGGCGCGGCCGCCCTTGCTCACCTCAGGACTGCCGCGGCCCTGCCGGATGTGATCCTGCTGGATGTGAACATGCCGGGCATGAACGGCTTTGAAGTGCTGCAGGCGCTGAAAGCGGACCCCCGCTTGGTGCCGATTCCGGTGGTAATGCTCTCGACCTCTGGGGACCGGGATGATGTGCGCACGGCGTACACGCTGTGTGCGAGTTCGTACCTGGTCAAAGCGGCGAGCTTTCAGGGCTTCCTGAAGCAGGTGGAGACCTTCTTGCGCTACTGGGGCGAGGCCCGCATCGTTCCGGCTTGACCAGCGTCTGTGCGATTGAATTCAATACGAGCGGCCAGTGGGCTGCCCAAGTGAAGGATCGACACGCACGACAGCGCAGAGAGGTCAAACGATATTGTGTGGGCGTTGGTGCTTGTGCCCAAGAGCGTTCAGGTGCGTGGACCCTAGGTTCTGTAGGCCATCTCAGGGAGGGTACGGTAGGCCATACCCACGAGCAGGCTCGGCAAGCCAGCACTTATGGTGTGGCCTTATGCCCCTGACTTTTGAAGAACGCCTCAACCGCTACGCGGCCCTGCTTGTCTACATCGGGGTCAATCTTCAAGCTGGGCAACGTCTGCTCATCAGCACTGACCTCGAATGTGCGCCGCTGGCGCGCCTGATCACCAAGCACGCTTATCAGGCGGGCGCGCCTCTTGTCAACGTGATCTGGAACGATGCCCTCACTGCCCGCGTCCGCTTCCAGCACGCTGCCCTGGAAACCTTGTCCACCTTCCCGCAGTGGCGCGCGGACCTCTGGCGTGAAACGGCTGAGCGTGGCGACGCCTTTTTGCACGTGACTTCCGACGATCCGACCTTGCTGGCCGACATCGATCCGGACCTGATTGACCGGGAACGTCTGGGCCGTCAGGGGCCGCTGCGGCCCTTCACTGAGCTGATGCGTAGGAACGCGTTCGCCTGGTGCCGCGCCGCAGCGCCAAGTGCGGCCTGGGCCAGCCGGGTGTTTCCAGCGCTGCCGGCAGACGAAGCGGTGGCGCGCCTCTGGGACCATGTTTTTACGGCGAACCGGGTGGACGAGCCTGATCCAGTCCAGGCCTGGCGGGACCACCTGCAGGCCCTAGCGCGGCGTGCTGAGATTCTGAACGAACGCCGGTACCGCACAGTGCACTTCCGTGGCCCAGGCACAGACCTGAACGTTGGTCTGGCTGACACGCACCTTTGGGTCGGCGGCGCGTCGCCGACCCCCGCGGGCATCTTCTTCGCTGGGAACCTTCCGACAGAGGAACTGTTTACAGCGCCTCACCGCACGCAAGTCAGCGGCACGGTCCGTGCCACCAAGCCACTGAGCTTGTCGGGCACACTAGTGCGGGATCTTGAAGTGCGCTTCAAAGATGGGCGTATTGTCTCTACCCAGGCGTCTGAGGGCGAAGCGGCGCTGCAGCGGGCGCTCGATACGGATGAGGGGGCTCGGTATTTGGGGGAAGTCGCCCTTGTGTCAACTCAGTCACCAGTTGCAGGGACGGGCACGCTCTTCCTAGACAGCTTGTATGACGAGAACGCCGCCTGTCACCTGGCGTTCGGATTTTCGTTTAGCGAAAACTTTGAGCGCGGTCCTGAGTTGAACTTGGAGGAGATTGCTGCACTGGGCGGCAACGACAGTCTCACACATGTGGACTTCATGATCGGCAGTGCGGATGTAGAGGTCGACGGCATCGCAGAGGACGGCTCGCGTCAGCCGCTCATACGGGGAGGCCGCTGGGCGTTCTGACGCGAGGTGCGTCCTTCTGGTTGCTGATTGGCCTGACGACACAATTTGCCAATTGTTGTACGCTCAGCCCTCGTCCCACTTGTCCCAAATGGGGCCTCTGAAATTGAGAGGTGAAAAACGTCGATTCTATCGGCTCTGCACTCTGTCCTAGAAGGTGTAAAGCTGAACTGGGACGCGCCCAGAGAATCGCTCACAGCGGCCCTTTCGATTCCTTAATCTCGGAAAATACTGTGTAGGGCATCGATTTTTGCTCTGACTCCGCACCAATCGTGTGCGGAAGCTTTTCAGGGCTTCTTGAAGCAGGTGGAGACGTTCTTGCGGTATTGGGACGAGGCTCGGATCGTTCCGGCTTAGGCCTGTGCCGGTAACCAGAAAGCGCCCCAGGGACGATGCCCTGGGGCGCGCACAGCCAGTGGGTTAGAGCGTGCCCTTGAGGGTGCTGGCGACCTTGAAACTCACCTTCTTGCCGGCGGGAATCTGAATCCGCTCGCTCGTGCCGGGTTTCACGCCCGTGCGCGCCGCCGTGGCTTTGACGCTGAGGGTGCCCAGGCCAGCGAGACCCACGCTTTGACCCGCTCTGACGGCATTCACAATGCTGTCCAGGGCGGCCACGACGGCGGCGTCGCTTTGCTTCAGGGTGAGGCCGGTGCGTTCGGCGACCAGGTTCACGAGTTGGGCCTTACCGACTTTCGTGGACTCACTGGCGGCCGCCGTGGCCGCTTTCGGGGCAGCGGCTTTGGCGGCAGGTGTCTTGGCGGGGGCCTTCGTTGATTTTTTCGTCATGCGCGTCAGTGTGCAGGGCCGGAGGGTAAGCGTGCAAGGGGTGGCGCGTGCCGGAAGCCTCAATGCAGTGCCGCTCTCCCTGCGCGTCTGTAGTATTGGCTTGACCTGCTCCAGTTTCGCCTTGTGACACAGACCAGCCCGCTTCAACGATTGGATCAGACGACGGCTCATCTGGACTGGGAGGCGGTGCTCCGCCAGGTGCAGGCCGGGCAAGGCTTCGAGATCGTTCGGGACGGTCAGGTCGTCGCCTGTCTCCTGCCGGTGCCGCCAGCGCCTCTCCTGGACATGGCCCCCCGGTATCAAGCGTTGGGCCGCCAGTACGGCGCCGGCCTGATGCGGAGCCTGCTCACGCTCACTCCAGAGATGTGGGAAGCCCTGTGTGAGCGCGGGTACCGCCTTGAGCGGCTGATGGCACCGGTGGCGTGTCTGGAACAACTGGCCACCATCCTGTTTCCCACCACAGCGACGGCTGCAGGCCGTGACTGGATGCAGGTCGGTCAGCGCAGGTTGAAAGGGCACACGCCTGCGATGGTCTTTGGACGCGGTATGGGGCGGACGCTCAGTGATCCGTGGGCGCACTGGACGCCGCTGCTGGAAGCGGCGCGAGTTGATTTCCAGTCGCGCCCTGAGGGCGCCCGTCTGCGGCAGATGGGAAGTGCAGGAGCGCGCCACCAGGCGGAGTGAAGGCCGCGAGGCCCGAATCGTGCCTGGACGGCGGACGGGCGTGCGCCATCTGCCAGACTGCTGAGTGTGTTCGAGGCGGAAGAGGTCATGGAGGTGCTGGAGATCAACGGCGGCTTGACGACCGTGTTGCTGCCAGACGAGAGTCAGGAGATCTGGCCGCTTGTACGCTTGCCCGCTGGGGTGCGCTCAGGCGACCGGGTGGGGTGTACGGTCACCGCGGATGGGTTGCAGATGGTGCTGCTGCCCCGACCAGCGGGTGTGGTGGCCTGAGCATGCTGCGTGAGCAACTGCTGTCGCCTGCGCCGGCTGAGCTGGCCACGTTCTTGACTCGACACCTGCGGACGCGGGAATGCTTGATTCAGGTGGCTGGGCTCGCGGAGGTGGTGTATCACGGGCGCGCCGCCAGTACGGCGGATGTCGGCGCCTATCTGCTGCTGATCAAGCCGGACGGGAGCGTCCAAGTCCACGCCCCCAAGGGCGTGAAGCCGATGAACTGGCAGCCGAAAACGGACGAGCTGACGGCGTTTGTGGAGGACGGGCGGTGCATCCTGGTGGCCGCGCGGTGCAGTCCGCAGGAGCTGGTGCGGGTCATCTGGCTCGAACCACAGGTGGCGCAGGCGTTGGAGATCCGAGAGCCGGCGGGCTTTGTGCTGTCAGGGTCGGAGAAGCAGCTTCAGGAGCTCCTCGCGCGGCAGCCGGAGTTGATTGAGCCAGGCTTGCGGGTGCTGAACCGGGAGTTGCCTGTGTCCTCGGGCGGTATTGACCTGTACGCGCAGGATGCACAGGGCCGGTACGTGGTTGTGGAGCTGAAGCGGGGGAAAGCGACGCAGGATGCGGTGTCGCAGCTGGCACGCTACGTGCGGTCGGTGGAGGAGATGCTGCTGCGCACGCACCGGACAGTGGAGGTGCGGGGCATTCTGGCGGCGCCCGACATTACGGGTCCAGCGCGCTTGGAACTGGAGGACCGGAATTTGGAGTTTGTGGTGGTGCAGGTGCCGCAGGTGACGACAGCTTCCCCTGTCCAGGCCTCGCTGTTTGACTGAAGACACTCGCGTCCCCTCAATCTTCAGGAAGGTCGATGGTCATTTCCTGGTGGGCGGTGGCTCTACGCCTCGTCTTCTACTAAAACCGTTGGGCTGGGCTTCTTGACGTGGTGTGACCGGCGCAGCGTGTGCGTTCAGCGTTACCCACTTGTGGAAGGTCGCCCGCTCTTCTGGGGGTGGACGAAGTCCTGACCAGCCGCCCTGCCTGGGAGGGAAGCCAGTAAGAGGCCGTAGTGCAGACGTTAGCGACACTGAAGGTCAATCTCAGGTGTCACTTCTAAAACGCAGAGCAGCCTTTGCCTGATTCGCTTCGAGGCGCGATGAGGCTTCAGCTCTGTCGGTCCATTCGCGCAAGCTCTGTGGACAGAGGTCAGATCTCGGAGGTCGTAATTTAGTGAGCCAATGAGCGTACGGTCGAGGTGCCACGCGGCAGAGATCACGAAACTAAAGTAAGCCGCGCCGCAGGGCCTGTACTGCTGCTTGGGTCCGGTCTGCCGCCTTGAGCTTGACCAGCAGGTCTTGCACATGAACCTTGACCGTGCTGACGCTGACGCCCAGTTGAAGCGCAATCTCCTTATTGCCCTGCCCATCAGCGATCAGCCGCAGCACCTCCGTTTCCCGTGGCGTGAGCGGTGACGCTGTTTGTGGGGCCCGAATCCCGCCCAGCACATGATGGGCCACTTGGGGGTCCAAGTAAGCGCTCCCAGCCGCCGCCGCCCGAATAGCCAGCAGCAACAGCTCTGGATCGGCATTCTTGAGGCAGTAGGCGGCGGCCCCAGACGCCAGCGCCGCGAACACCTCCTCCCGCAAGTTATGGGCCGTCAGCATCACAACACGCACCGCCGGGTATCGCCGCGCCATTTCCGCAGCGGTTTGAATGCCGTCTATCCCCGGTAAGCCGATGTCCACGACTGCTACGTCCACTACACCTTCTGCAGCGAGCAGTTCAAGGCCCTCCTCTCCACTGCGCGCCTCCGCCACAACCCGCATATCCGCTTCTAAGTTAATCGCTGCCCGGAGGCCATCTCGGGTAAACGCATGGTCTTCAATCAGTAACACACGAACTGTGTCTGAGCTCATAAGGTCTCCAGCGGCAGGGTCAAGGTAAAGACGCTCTGGGCCCGGACGGTCCGGTGGTACGTGACGTGCCCACCGTGCCCCTCAGCAATCCGGCGCGTCAGATAGAGCCCCAGCCCTGTTCCGCCGCCCGCCCCCCCAGAACGGAAGCGCTGAAAGAGCGTGGCTTCCCGGCCCGGCGGCACGCCAGGCCCCTGGTCGAGCACTCGGAGGGCGGCTTCGTCTCCCTCGTGTTGAAGCGTCACTCGAATGACACTATTGGCTGGACTGAATTTGAGGGCGTTCTCCAACAAGTTTTGAACCGCGCGCCGCACATCGTGTTTTCGCCCCGGCACCGTCACGCCCTCCAGTTCAGTCTCGAAAGTGATACTTCGGTCGGCCGCAGGCCCTTGAAGCTGCGCGAGAACACCAAGGATGACCTCCCGCAGATTGACACTCTGCGCCTCGTCGTCGGTCTCGCCACTCTCGTATTTGGCCACCAGCAGCAATTGATCCGCCAACGAGAGTAAGGTCGCGTTCGCTTCTAAACCGTTGCGCAGCGTCGCGCAGTAAGCGTCCGGCAATGGGCCGTACGCCCCCTTGAGGGCCGACCGGATGTTCACAGCATTGGCCAGCAGTGGCGTGCGCAGGTCATGGGAAAAAGCGTAGATCAGATCTTGAAGCACCTCCCCTCTGGCCTGGAGCTGGGCTTGCCGGGCATGGATGTCGTCTAACAAAGCGGTCCGGTCCAGCAGAGGTTGGAGCGTTTGAACTGCCTCCTGCACCACGTCCAGGGGTGCCGTTGGGCGGGTCAACAGCAGCAGCAGATCGCTTTCCAGCGGCCGGGAAAGACGCGCCAGCAGCACGTCGCCCCCGGAGACCGCCCAGACTGGACCCACTCCAGCCGGCTGGGTCAGGGCCTCCAGTGAAAGCCGTGTCCCTAAGCGCGACACCCCATCAGACGGACTGATCGCGTGCGGCTCGCGCAGCATCGCCCGGTCCACACTGCCGATTTCGACCACTTGAGCCCCGGCAAGCGTCCGCAGCGCCTCCGCTGCGCGTGAGACAAACTCGGCCTGTCCAAATGGCCCACTGACCGCTTCCACCAGTGTTCGCAGGCCTCGCTCCCGGGTCAGACGGCGCTCTTCTTCGGCCAATTGTGCCGCCTGCAGGCTGACTTGCCGGGCCCGCAGCGTGAGGCCGGCCACAAGAATTGCGGCGAGCATACTGACCAAGCGGTTGCCGAGGTCTGTTGTACTCATGCCGTCCCGCAGGGCATTCATCCACCCAGCAATCACATTGCTCGCCAAGATCAAGCCGAGGAGCACAAACGTAGTGGAACGCGAGAGGCCCAGGGCGGCCAGCGCCAGCGGCGCACTCAGCAGGGTGGCGACGACCAGAGAAGCGGGCGTCAGGATGTCCAGCAGAGTAATGAGGGCAATCAACAGCAGGGTGACGGCCAGTAAGCCACGCTGACCTAGACGAAATCTCGCACCCTTAGGAGAAGACCGAGGTGTGAAGCGCCAGTGGGAAAAGGTGGACATAAGTGGTGGAGGGGTCGTGGCTCAGCACTCCGCTCTTGGGCAGCCTACTGACTCCTGCGCCCGTCCACCACTGGCCATTTGGCCATTCGATTGGCCAAAAGAACCATACCGGTCAAGCGGTCTGGCAAGAAGAATTCACAGTATGGACTTTCTGCTTTTGATTCTGGTGGTCGCGCTGGCAGCCTACCTCCTTTACGCCCTCCTCCGCGCCGAAAAGTTCTGACGATGGGCCTCATTCTTGGTTGTCTAGTGCTGCTGGCCCTGTTCGGGGCGGCCGCTGCATTTCTCGGTCTTCCGGAGAAGCTGTAATGGATATCTTCTTGACTTACTTCTGTGCCATCGGGCTCGCCCTTCCACTCGGCGCCCTGATCGCCCGGATCTTTGCGGCGCCGGCCTCACGGTTCACAGCCGGCTTCCTGCGCCTCAGCGGTATTCATGCAGCGCAGACAATGACCTGGAAGCAGTACGGCGCCGCGTTGCTCGGAACCAACCTGCTGTTGGGTCTCGCCGCTTACCTGATCTATGTCTTCCAAGGGGCTTTGCCCCTTAATCCCGACGGTATTGCCAACTTGCGCTGGGACACGGCACTGCACACGGCCGCGTCGTTCATCACCAACACCAACCAGCAGCACTACAGCGGTCAGAATGGCCTGTCTTACCTCTCGCAGCTGGTCGGCATCACTGCCCTACAAATCGTGACCCCAGCGGTGGGGATGGCCGCCCTGTTCGCGGTCTTGCGTGGGCTGCGCGGCGAGACCAACGTTGGCAACTACTATCTGGATGTCACGCGCGGCGCCGCGCTGCTGACCGCCGCCTCCGCTGTACTTGCCGTCCTCCTGACCTGGCAAGGCGTGCCCAGTACCTTCGATGGGGCCAAGACGGCACAGCTTCTTCAGCCCGTGACAGTTGAAGGGCAGACCGTTACGACCCAGACCATCCCGGTCGGCCCGGTGGCGGCCATGGTAGCCATCAAGCAGATGGGCACCAATGGGGGCGGCTGGTACGGCCCGAACTCGACCGTTCCACTGGAAAATCCCACCCCTCTCGCCAATCTGCTGCAGATGATCTCCATCATCCTGTTTCCCATTGCCCTGGTGGTGGCCACTGGCCTGTTCCTGCGCCGACCACGTTTCGGGGTGGTCTTGGTCACTGTCATGAGCCTGCTGTCCGCTGGCCTGACGCTGGGCGCCGTCCTGGCCGAGCGGCAGCCGAATGCCGCCCTCACTGGGTTGGCTGCCCTCGGCCCCAATATGGAAGGCAAAGAAGTGCGGTTTGGGACCGACGCTTCAGCGCTCTGGGGCGCCATCACCACGCAGACCAGCAGTGGCAGTGTCAACGCGATGCTGGACTCCTTTACCCCCCTGGGCGGCCTGGTCCCGCAGCTGGGCATGTTCCTGAACGATGTATACGGCGGGATTGGCGTAGGCCTGATCAACATGCTTGTCTTCGTGATTCTGACCGTCTTTATCGCAGGCCTGATGGTGGGCCGCACTCCCGAACTGTTCGGCCGCAAGATTGAGGCGCGGGAAATCAAGGTCGCCTCCCTGATCATCCTGCTGCAACCCTTGGTGGTGTTGGGATGTACTGCCGCTGCCCTGGCCCTGCCCAGCGTGACCGGCAATTCTAATCCTGGCTTTCACGGCCTGTCGCAGGTGCTGTACGAGTACAACTCGGCGTTTGCCAACAATGGCAGCGGCTTTGAAGGGCTTGGGGACAACACCCCGTGGTGGAACGTTACGTGCGCGGTGGTTCTGATTCTCGCCCGCTTCTTGCCCATCCTGGGGCCGTTGGCGATTGCCGGTTTCCTTGCCGCGAAGAAGGCCGCGCCCGAGACCAGCGGCACGCTGCGGGTGGATACCCCCGTCTTCGCCGGCATGCTCCTGAGCGTCATGCTGCTGCTGCAACTCCTGAATTTTGCCCCTGCACTGGTCCTCGGCCCAGTGGCCGAACACCTGACCTTGTCCGCCCCCTCATCGACCACCCAGGACGGCCCCCGATGACTACCCAGCCGGCTCCGCAGAAGAACAGCGTGTTCTCTCCAGACCTTCTCCTCAACGCCTTCTGCGCCAGCTTCATCAAGCTTGACCCGCGCGCCATGGTGAAAAGCCCCGTCATGTTTGTGGTGCTGCTGGGCGGCGTCCTGACCCTGATCCTGACGGTCCGTAGCGCCGCCACCGGCCAGCCCTGGGGGTACGAGTTCGCCATCACGGTGCTGCTGCTGTTCACGGTGCTGTTCGCTAACTTTGCTGAGGGGCTGGCTGAAGCCCGTGGCAAGGCGCAGGCCGCCACCTTGCGCTCGGCGCGTGAAGATACCCCCGCCCGGCGCCTGCTGGACGGGCGCATGGGTGGCCGTGAGGAAGTGGTGCCCAGCACCCAGCTGGCGAGCGGTGACCTGATCGTCGTCGAGGCGGGCGAGATGATTCCCGGCGACGGTGAGGTGATCTTTGGCCTGGCCAGCGTGGACGAAAGCGCCATCACGGGCGAGAGCGCCCCCGTGATCCGCGAGGCCGGCACCGACCACAGCGGCGTGACCGGCGGGACCCGGGTGCTGTCGGACCGCATCGTGATTCGCGTGACCTCGCAGCCCGGCGAGAGCTTTCTGGACCGCATGATTGCCCTGGTCGAAGGCGCCAGTCGCCAGAAGACCCCCAACGAGATCGCCCTGAGCATCCTGCTCGCCGCCCTGACCCTGGTGTTCCTGATCGTGGTGGCCACCCTGCTCCCCCTGTCGCGCTTTGCGGGCGCCGAGGTGAACGTGGTGACGCTGGTGGCACTGCTGGTGTGCCTGATTCCCACCACCATCGGCGGCCTGCTGCCGGCCATCGGCATTGCGGGCATGGACCGCGCCTTGCAGGCCAACGTGATCGCCAAAAGCGGCAAGGCCGTGGAAGTGGCCGGCGACGTGGACACGCTGCTGCTAGACAAGACCGGCACCATCACCATCGGCAACCGGCAGGCCACGCGGTTTGCGCCGCTCCCCGGGGTCACGGAAGAGGAGTTGGCCCGGGTGTCAGCGTTGGCCTCGCTGGCCGACCCCACGCCCGAAGGCAAGAGCATTGTGACCCTGGCCCGGCAGCAAGGTGTCACGGTTGAGACGCCTGTTGGAGCGGAGTTCGTGGAGTTCACCGCCCAGACCCGGATGAGCGGCGTGGATTTTGCCGGTACCAGCATCCGCAAGGGGGCGTCGGACCGGCTCATGCGTCTGGCGGGCGAGCGCGGTGGTCAGGTGCCCGTGGCCCTGCGGCCCCTGGTGGATGAGGTGGCCCGCGCAGGTGGCACGCCACTGGTCGTTATTGAGGACGCGCGGCTGCTCGGCGTGGTGGCCCTGTCGGACGTGGTGAAGCCGGGCATGCGCGAACGCTTTGAGCAGTTGCGCCGCATGGGACTGAAAACGGTCATGATCACGGGCGATAATCCCCTCACCGCTGAAGCCATAGCGAAAGAAGCGGGCGTGGACGGTTTTCTGGCCGAGGCCACCCCGGAAGACAAGCTGCAGATGATCCGGGATGAACAGGCCGCCGGAAAGTTGGTCGCCATGATGGGTGACGGCACCAACGACGCGCCTGCCTTGGCTCAGGCCGACGTGGGCCTAGCCATGCAGAGCGGCACTCAGGCGGCCAAAGAAGCGGCCAACATGATTGACCTCGACAGCGACCCCACCAAGTTGATCGAGGTGGTAGAAATCGGCAAGGGCCTGCTGATGACTCGGGGCGCACTGACCACCTTTTCCATCGCTAACGATGTGGCCAAATACTTCGCTATTTTGCCGGCCCTGTTTGCCGCGCAGCTGCCCGCCCTGGCGCCCCTGAACGTGATGGGCCTGCGCAGCCCCGAAAGCGCCATCCTGTCGGCGGTCATTTTTAACGCGCTGGTGATTCCCGCGCTGATTCCAGTGGCCCTGAAAGGCGTGCGCTACACCCCCGGATCGGCCGACACCCTACTGGCCCGTAACCTGCTGATCTACGGCTTGGGCGGCGTGGTCGTGCCCTTCGTGGGCATCAAACTCATTGACCTGGCGCTGGGCCTGGTTGGCGCTTGAAAGGAGAGGTTATGACCCTGCAAACAGAGATCCCATCCTTAAGTTCCAGTGGTCATCAACCCGGTCTTTTAGCTTGGCTCCGCTTTTCGCTGATCTGGTTGCTGCTGGCTGGGTTGCTCTACCCCCTAGTCACGACGGTCCTGGCGGGCACCCTTTTCCCTAGGCAAGCCAACGGCTCGCTGATAGAGGAGAACGGCACCGTGGTAGGTTCCCGTCTCATTGGCCAGTCGTTTTCGGGCGACCAGTATTTTGTCGGGCGGCCCAGTGCAGCGGGTGCTGGTTATGATCCAGTCAATGCTTCGGGCAGTAATCTGGCAACGAGCAATCCAGCCCTACGTGAACGCATTCAGGCCAGCGCGCAGAGTATTGCGCAGCGGGAGGGCATCCCCGTCACGCAGGTGCCGGTGGACCTGGTGACGGCGTCTGGCTCAGGCCTGGACCCTCACATCACGTCCGCCGGAGCTGCGGTACAAGTGGCGCGCGTGGCTAAAGCACGGGGAATGACGGACGATCAGGTGCGGACGCTGGTGCAGTCCCACACCGAGCGGGGGGTTCTGGGCCTGGGTCAACCGGGCGTCAATGTGTTGACACTGAACCTCGCCCTGGATGCAGGACGGTAAGAACGGCATGACGGCCCCGCAGACCCCAGAGCGGCTGTTCCTGCCTGGGCACCAGGAGGAGCGGCGCACGCGGGGCATCCATAAGGTGTTCGTGGGGATGGCGGCAGGCGTTGGGAAAACCTACCGGGCGCTTTCGGAACTGAGCGAGCGCCTGGACCGCGGCGAGGATGCTCTGATCGGCGTGTTGGAAACTCATGGACGGGCCGGCACCATTCAGGCCGCCGAAGGATTGCCGCTGTTTCCCCGCCGGGAAGTGACGCACGGCAATGTGCTGCTGAGCGAACTAGACGTGGATGGCCTCCTGGCCCGCCGGCCTTTCATCGTTTTGATTGATGAATTGGCCCATACGAATGCGCCTGGCAGCCCCCGGGAGAAACGCTGGCAGGATGTCGAGGTGCTGCTCTCAGCTGGCATCCATGTGCTCTCCACCGTGAATGTGCAGCATCTGGAATCACTGAACGACATGGTGGCGCGCCTCACTGGTATTCGGGTGCGCGAACGGGTGCCGGACGCCGTGCTGCACGGGGCGGACGAACTGGTCCTGATTGACCTGACGCCAGACGATCTGCGGGCCCGGTTGAAGGCCGGGCATGTGTACGGTCCTGAAAAAATTGATCAGGCGCTGGGCAACTTCTTTACGGCGGCCAACCTGACCGCCCTGCGCGAGATCGCGCTGCGTCAGGTGGCCAATGTCGTGGAGATGGATGCGCCGGAGGGGCAGCCAGGGGTCTTAGAACGCGTGGTTGTGGCCATTGCGGCTGAAGAAACTGGGGGACGCCTCATTCGGCGAGGCGGTCAACTGGCCGAGCGTCTGAAGGGCGAACTCCATGTGGTGACCATTCGGCCTCCACGACTGACCCCGGAACAGAGTCGGATGCTGGGTACCTTTCGGGCGATCACTGAAGCGCTCGGGGGCCAGTTTCATGTGGTGGATAGGCAAGGCAGCGTGGCGGCGACGCTGGTGCGTTTCGTACAGCAGCTGCATGCCACCCAGGTGGTGATGGGTGAGACCAGTCGCTCCCGCTGGGCGGAGTTTCTACGGGGGGACATCATTAAAACGGTGTTACAAGAGACCAGAAACGTGGATGTGTATGTCATTAGTCGCGATTAGCAGCCGCGCGGTAAGGCAAAAAGCAGAGGGGAGTGGCGCAGAGAGAGTGCGTGAGCTAGAGGCTGCCAAGAACCCTATGCGAAAAGCGGTCTGAGATTGTTGCAGAGCAGAATGGAGGCCGCCAGGAAGTGAAATCCAACCAGCGTCGACGGCAAGCGTTCCAGGTTTCGACCCAAACGCCTGAAGCGTGACAGCCACGCGAACGACCGTTCGACGACCCAACGTTGGGGCAGCAGGATGAAGCCCTTCGTGGCCTCCGGACGCTTGACCACCACCAGTTCTCTGCCTGCCTCTGTTGCGTCCAGAGCGGCTTGAGCACCGGTGTAGGCCTGATCAGCAAAGGCGACTTCGACATTCACGCCCGTGGCTTCCTGCACTTCGAGGCACAGGTTTTTGACCTGTGCCCGGTCCTGCTCGTTGGCGGGTGTCGTGAGCACCGCGAGCAGATAACCCAGAATATCGACGGCCAGATGGACTGTGGTGCCCTGGCGTTTCTTGGCCCCATCAAATCCCGCCCGGTGCCCGCTTTCAGGTGTACTTTGCAAGGTCCGGCTGTCAATGATGATCGCGCTCGGTTCTCCGTTCCTGGACTGCCCCACTCGGGAGAGCAACCGCAGATCATGCGCGGCGTTCTGAAAGCACTCAGCCTCAAACCAGCGGTGCGCCTGTTGGCGCACCGTCTCCGCGGGTGGCAAGTCATGGGGAAGATACGCCCATTGTGCCCCCGTGCGCGCCACCCACAGCAACGCGTTCAGCACGTCACGGATGACAGACTTCCGCTGCCTGGCGTCATTCGGACTCAGCAGCAAATAGGGCAGCAGAAAGAGGTAGGTGTCGTCGTCCACATCACTTGGGTAACCTCGCCGTGTCACACAGCCATTCTGCTCTCTGCCGAGTTCAGCTCTTGAACTTCAAACCTGTCCTTGGCAGCCTCTAAGCGTCGGAGGGCTGGACGTCTCAAGGTGCCGGGCTGCCAGGACTTCTGGAGGAGGACGAGGCCGGCCGCCCAAAGGGTGAGGTAGCTCAGGCCTAGAGCCGACCACCAGGAAGAGGAGCGTGCCGATGATCACGCCATGCCGCCACAAGTGGGGAGAGGCGGGGCGGCGCAAGAAGGGCAGCATGGGGAGGGCGGCGAGCAGGTAGCGCCAGGCCATGAGTTCTGGGGTGCTTGACGACCACGAACATGCTGCCCCAGACGAAGGCCACGAGCAGCAGCAGGGCCACGCCGAACAGGTGGGCTCTGGGGCGGACAGAGGATGAGGTGGCGGTGGTGGTCATGCGGACTCTGGGCGGGGGACAGCTGGGGTGAGGGTTGGGGGCATGTCGGCGGGGGGTTCAGCGGGTGCCGTGGGGGCAGGCCGCATGGTCCAGGCCCCACCGGCGCTGGCCAGCACCACCAATGCGACCGCCACCCACTGACTGGGCAGCAGGGTTTCGTGCAGGAGCGCCCATCCGAAGAGAGCGGCCACCGCCGGTTCAAGGCTCAGCAGAACGCTGAACGTGCGCGCGGGCAGGGCACGCAGCGCCACGAGTTCCAGGGTAAAGGGGACGGCGCTGGACAGGATCGCCAGCAGAGCGCCCGCCCCGAGCAGCTGTGGGGTGAGTCCAGTCCAGGCGTGCGTGAGCAGCACCACTGGCAGGACCGCCAGCGCGGCCACCAGCATGCCGGCTGCCACCCCGACGCTCGTGGGCAGTACTTGCGACACGCGGCCACCGAGCACGACATACACGGCCCAGCAGGCCCCGGCCAGAAGGGCCAGGACCATCCCCAAGGTATCAAGGCTCTCTCCCGACCAAGGCGTAATCAGAACGATCCCCGAGGCCGCCAGGGCCACCCAGAGCAGATCGAGCTTTTGCCGGGAGGTGACGGTGGCCAGCACCAGGGGGCCGACAAACTCCAGGGTGACGGCCAGGCCCAGGGGAATCCGCGCGAGTGAGAGGTAGTACAGCAGGTTCATGGCGCCCAGCACCAGGCCGTAGGAAAGCAGGACGCGCCACTGGGCAGTGGTCAGGGCGAGCCAGCGAGGCCGGAAGATCAGGGCAAGGAAGACGGCCGCCAGGCCGATCCGCAGACCGGTGGCGCCGACCGGGCCTAGCTGCGCGAAGAGGCCTTTGGCAAAGGCGGCGCCCCCCTGCACGCTGAGGACTGCCAGCAGGAGGGCGGGCATGGGGGGCAACGGGGGGCGGGTGGCCTGAAGCATGGTTGAGTCTGGCGAGTGGGGGCGCGGTTGCCTACGGGCTTTGTCCGGGAGGGCGACGGGTGGCCGTCGGAAGTTCCGATGGCTTTCTATACTGGGGTATGGCACTGGCCCCCACCCTGATTCAGTTGCGGGCGTTCGTCGCGGCCGCCGAAGCGGGGAGTTTTGGCCGGGCCGCGCAGCAGGTGAACCTGTCCCCCAGCAGTCTGAGTGAAGCCGTGCAGGCGCTGGAACGGCACTATGGGCGAGCGCTGTTTCAGCGCTCGTCGGTGGGCCTGACCTTGACCGAGGTGGGGACACGGGCCCTGAGTCACGCCCGGCTGAGCCTTCAGCACAGTGATGATTTTGGGCGGGTCATGGCGGACGGGCAGGCGCTGACAGGCACGCTGACAGTGGCGACGTACCGGAGCCTGGGTATCCATCTCTTGCCGCCGGTCCTGGCCTTGCTGCGGCAGGCCCATCCTGACTTACAGGTGCGGTTGATGGACGGGACCTCAGGGGCAAGCAAGGAACATCTGGTTCAGGCGGGGCAGGCGGATCTGGCGTGTCAGGAATTGCCCGTGCAGACGGCTTTGCGAACAATGCCACTGCTTCAGGATGACTATGTGCTGGTGGTGCCGCCGGGGTGGGCGGCAGATCGCCCCACATGGGCAGACCTCAACGCTCAGCCGGTACTGGTGTCGCCGGCGCAGCATGACTGCAATGAGCGGCTGTACGCGCACCTGCACGGTCATCTGGTGCCAGGGACGCGGCTGCAGGAGACCGAGGAGGATGAGGTGATGGTCTCGATGGTGCGGCATGGACTAGGGGTGGCGATCATGCCCCGGTTGGCGGTGCTGGGGAGTGACGTGACGGTGCGGGCGCTGCCCACGCCGCTGACGCGGCAATTGGGCCTGCTGTTCAAGGTGGGGCGGGCGAGGGTGCCGCATCTTCAGGCCTTCATCCGAGCCGTGACGCAGTACCAGCAGACGGCAGCGTTCGCGCAGGTCCAGCAGGCTCTCTGCCAAGCGTGACGAAAGGGCAGTATCTCCATCTGACCTTGCTGGACATTGTGTCGAAGGAACTGACTCCGGAGAGTTCAAGCGTCTTGACCAAGTAGAGGGTATACGCCTGCCGAATGTCCGCCGTACTCTCGGAGGTCCAGAGCATGGCCACTGGCAGGTAGCACAGCTGAGCGTCCATCTGGATGGTAGTGAGGACATCGAAGCCATTCAACCTAAAAGCCTCTCTGGTTCGGACAGGTTGAGGGGCTCAGCGTCGGCGTGCTGACGGACAGGAACGCAGCGCGATGCGGTGGACTCACGTGCCGGACAACGAACTTTCACCAGGCCGCGTCATCACCCCTATCCGAACCATCCGTCGTCTGACCCTGTTCGTCTCACGGGATAGTGGAGCCATGAGTGTCCCTGCCTCCTTGCGTCTGGCTTTGTTCCACGGCTTCCCACAGCCCGGCGAACTCAGCGCGAACCTCGCCACACTCACACGCGCCGCCCACTTCGCCCAGCAGCAGCAGGCCCACTGGTTGATCGCGTCCGAACTGGCGTTGACTGGGTACACCTTTGCTCCCCGACTGGGCGCCGACTGGATTGCCCCGCAACAGGACGCTTGTACCCATACGTTGGCTGAGCTGGCGCAAGCAACGCAGCTCCACCTCATGGTCGGCCATCCAGAGTTTGACCCCACAAGTGGTCGCCTGTTCAACGCCGTGTTCGTCTTCGGGCCAGACGGGATGCGGCTGGGGACGGCACGCAAAACGCTCGTGATTCCAGGTGCTGAATCCTGGGCCACGTCGGGTGAGGGTGCCCAAGTGATCGAGGTCATGGGATTTCGCGTGGGCTTCTCCATCTGTGCCGACGCTTTTCTGCCTCAGACGGGCGCCATCCTAAGTCAGCAGGACGCACAACTGGTCGTGGCGCCCTCGGCGTGGGGCCCAGGGCTGTACGGCCCTGCGGGTGAATGGGAAGCCCGTTCTGCCGAGATGGGGGTGCCGTGGGTCGTGGTCAACCGTTCCGGTATGGATGGGTCGCAGGATTTCTCTGGCGCGCGTTCTGCGGTCATCGTCAAGGGTGAATCGGTCTGGGAGATTCATCCGACGCGCCCAACGTTGGCCCTGGTGACCTGGAAGGCGCAGGCAGGGCAACTCCAGCTTGAGGGGATGCAGACTTGGCCTGTCCCCTGAGCGTGACCGGAGGTCATGCCCCTGCTGACCCAGCATGTGGCCCCACAAAGCCTCCCTTTCGTTTGCCCTCTCTTGCTGACAGCGCGAGGAGACGGGGGTGCCGTCCGAATGATGAGCTGGCGTATGGCCGGACCCTTGGCGGCGCCTAACTCAAGCTGGTTTAGGGCTGCTGTGGGGCACTCTCATGGACGGGTTCGTAAGTGAGCAGCAGTACGCCCGCTCCCATATCTTTTGAGTCAATGAGCCTCAGCGGCAGTCTGTCTTCCTCTGAGAAGAGGCGCTTCCCATGGCCCAACACCAACGGGTACACCATCAGGCGAAGTTCATCCACGAGCCCGTGCCTCAAGAGCGTTTTGACGAGTGTGCCGCTGCCGTACACCAGCAAGGGCTGGCCCTCTTGACGCTTCAATGCTTCCACTCCCGCAATCACATCGCCCTGGAGGGCCGTGGCATTCCACTTCAGGTTGGTCCTCGTCGTCGTGGCGACGAACTTGGGCAGGGTGTTCATGCGTTCGCCGAAGGTGCCTGTTCCGCTGGCGGTGGGCCAGTACTGGGCAAAGCCTTCGTAGGTGACGCGCCCCAGCAGGAGCCCCCCGCTCTCAAAAAGTTCAGCACGCTTAAATCCACCGTCGTCAGGACTGTAGTCACGCTGCCATAAGGTGGAGTCTTCATACACGCCATCCAGCGTGAGGAACTCGGTCACGATCACTTTTCGCATCATGCTCCTGTTGTCGTTCAGCCCTGATTCTTATTTTTCCAGCACCACACTCGGGCCTAGAGCATATCGCCAATTGAAGTCAACCCAGACAAGCGTTTGGCTGTGATAACCACGCGCGCGGGGTGGCGCCCTCGCTTACTCCTCGAAGTCGTCCCATGGCCTGATGAACTTGTGTACCAATGGTTGGAACAGTTTGTGCAGTCCGTGTAGACCGGCCCGACGAACACGCTGTTTCGCTCCATCGCGGGAGAGTTGAGGAAGGGAGGCGTGTGATCAGTGTCCCAGACAACATTTCGCCCATAGTCTGCTTGCCTCGCTCGACAATGGTCTGAACTCTTGTCGTCAGGCCTTCCGAGCCGGAACGGCGCTCAGCAGCCCGTAAGCCACCGCGGCCAATCCTGCGCCAAGGCCAAAGGTGGGGGCGCTGCCGAAGTGGGCATACATCCCGCTGCCTGCCAGGGGACCCGCGATCTGGGTCAGCTCAAAGAGTGACTGCACGCCGCCCTGTACTCTGCCTTGCTCGTCTTCGGGGATAGACAATGAAATCAGCGCATTGATGCTGGATGTAAACAGCCCTTCGCCCAGCGCGAACACGATCACGGCAGCGTAAAACAGCGCCGCATGAGGCCAGGCGACCAGTCCAGCCAGCGCCAGCAGGCCCACCACGCCCATCACGCCCATCACGATGCCGCCCAGAGCCACGCGCCGCTCACCGAAGCGGGCCAGCAGTCTGGGCAGAACAACACCCTGCCCAACGATGTCGCAGAGACCGGAGACCATGAACAGCGTGCTGATCTCGGCGGCCCCCCAATGCAGGGTGTCGCGGGTCATGATTGGCAGCACGATCTGCATCAAGGTGAAGGGCAGCATGAACAGCATGGCCGTGAAGACCAGTTGGCGCACCTGAGGTTTGATCAGGGCCGAACGCAGGTGGGTGAGCGGATTAAGGTGAGCCGCCGTGAACTCGTGCTGGCGGTTCTCTGGTTTCAGGCTCTCCGGCAGGAAGAAGTAACCCCATAGGGCGTTCAGTACGGCAATACCCGCCGCAACGAACATTGGAGCGCTGTAACCGAAGTGTGCCAGCAGACCGCCGAGAGCGGGGCCGACGATCATGCCCGCGCCCACCGTCGCGCCGATCTGCCCGAACACTGCGCCCCGGTTCTCGTCGTTGGTGGAGTCAGCGACATAGGCCATCAGCGCCCCCATGCCGCCAGACGTCACGCCTTCCAGAAAACGGCCCAGGAACAGCACCGCGAGGCTGCCCCCAATCCCAAAGACCAGATTGCCCAGCGCGGTGCCCAGCAAGGTCAGAATTAGCACTGGACGCCGCCCGTAGGCGTCACTCACGGCCCCCAGCACTGGGCTGGAGAAGAACGAAAGCAGCGCGAACAGCGCCGCCAGCCAGCCGATCACGGTGGTCTGCTGTCGCGCATCCGGGACGTATTGCGCGACGATAAAGGGCAGTACCGGGAACACCAACGACATGCCCACCGAAAAGAGAAAGGCCGTAACCAGTAGAAAAAGCAGGGGAGAACGCTTCATGCCCTGGAGGCTAGCGAGACAACCCACCTTCAGAATTGTAAAAACGCGACGACCTGAGAAACCGCCTGGCCGTCAATCTTCCTCGTCTCCTCCCGTCCAACGGCGCTCAATCTGCCGGACGAAGGCGCTAGGGGTCATCAGACTCATGGTCTTGAATTCCCGCGTCAGGTGAGACTGGTCCGTAAAGCCCAGATCATAAGCCAGAGTCGTCAACTGTCCTGCTGAGCCGAGGCGCAGTCCCTCAACCACCGCGTCAAACCGGATGGCGCGGGCCAGCATCTTGGGAGAGACCCCCAGTTCTGTCTGAAAAGCGCGTTCCAGTTGCCGGGAACTGAGGTTCATCTCCTCGGCCAGCAGGCCAATATTTGCCTGCCCGGGCGTGCTGTACAGGATTCTGGCGGCCTGCACGCCCTTTCTCGGTTCGCGACCGTACTGCGCGAGGAGTCGCAGCAACCAGTCTTGCAAAGTGCCCAGCGCCCCCTCCCAGTCGCTCAGCGTGAGCAGGGCGCGGATGGCCTGCGCTTCCAGAGCCTGCGCCAGGTGATCAGGGTGTTCCAGGGCCCAGCTGAAGAGCTGCTGCACCGTCCAGGGGTAGAGTTCCGCCGCCAGCCGCTGGAAACACCCCTGGGTGGTGATGCGGCGTGACTGCACACTTAAGGGTTGCAAGGCCCCCGCTGGAGCGGCTGTCCACAGCCCACCTGTTCCCAGTTGCCAGGAGTTGGCGCTGCAAAAGTCGAGATACCAGACGTGCTGCGGAAACTGTTGATGTTCCTGTGCCTGCGGGTCGGTCGGCCCCTCGAACTGCCAGAAACGCCGCACGGCCTCACGCAGGCGGGGGTCGGGCGTCAAGGGGCGGGCGAACACGCTTCAGGATAATGACATCACGTCACAAACGCGGCTCAGAGGTCAAGATGGCCTGACTGGACAGTTTTGTATGTGTTTTCGGAGTGGTGGAAAAGTGGTCGTCCAGTACGGGAGATCTGGGCCTCATGGCCTGACATCTCGCAGTCATTGAAGCAAAGAAACGCCCTGCTAATCGGAAACACGGTGGCATCTTCCTAAAACTGTCCGAACCATTGGTAGTCAGGCCTGATTGCGCTACTTTCGCCTCGCATACGGCACCATATACGGGAGCACCGCAGTAGCATGCCCTCCATGACCCCAACCCACCGCGATCCCTGCCTGGGCTGCTGAACATGCCGCTCGACCAGCACCTCGTGGACCTGCGCAACAGTGGCCTTCAACTGATCCAGGGGGTCACCGCTGCCCGGCAGGCGCCGGAAATCCATGTGGACCTCCAGGGCCTGCGTCATCTGCCTGCCGGTACGCTTGCCTTCTACGACTTGGCCAGCTTCGATGACGAGGACTTTGTGTTCACTGTGCCGGATGAGCGCCCCCGGCTGGAGCAGCTGCGCGCGCCCCGCCCCCCGGAAACCACCGACCTGCGCCGCGTCGACCCGGCACTCACCCGCTTCGAGTCGCATGTAGGCGAGGATGCCGTGCTGACCGTCACGGTCCCCTGGCACGGTGCACTGATTACTTGCCTGCTCACTGCGCCCTGGTACACCGAGTTCGTCCAGGTCTGCGAAGCGGCGGAAGCGCAGGCGGCCGCGCAGGCACACGAAGCGCGCGAGGCGCAGGTTGCGCGGGACAGCGAGGCGCTTGAGGAACACGCCCGGAAACTGCGAATCATCGTCGATGATGCGGCCTTCCTAAAACTCGCCCGCGTCAAGAGCACCTCACTGCGCACCCTGGTCGCGTACGTGGCGTCCCAGCAGCCCGCGGCCGTCACCGCGCTTGGCGAGCAGCGTACCCGCGACCTCGTGCGGGAACTGCGTGATCACGTCATGTTCGGCCAGTCCCTGTGACCGGTGCGCTCACCCCGGCCGCGCTCACTGTGACCTTCACGAACCGGGCGCGCGAGTCGATCTTCGGCCAACTGGGCGACGCGATGCGGACGTTGCGCTTCATCTCGCCGGCCGCACGCTGGCCCCTGATTGAGGCGCTGCTGGCCTACTTGCCTCCTGTGACGCCCGAGCAGGCGTCTATCCCGCTGATGGGCATGACCGCGCATCTTGACGCGCTGGAGCGTTTCCTGCGTGGGCAGCCGAGCAGCCCAGCCTTCCCGGACGCCCCGCAGGCTGCCGCGCGGGCCTACCTCCAGCGCCTGCAGGGCCCGACCGTCGCCGACCTGCCCATCACGCCGTTGCTGTCCAGCCTGAGGGAACTAGACGGTGAATTGGACCTGGACGAGACGGCGCTTCAGCTTGCGCAGACGCGCCGCACGGTGGCCGCGTACCGCGAGGCCAAGTTGATCCTGACCCTGTACGCCCTCTCGCAGGCCGCTCGCGCCGCCGATCAGCTGGCGCAGGAGCGGGGTGTGCACGTGCCTTGGGAGGCCGCTGCGGGGGAACTCGCCGAGCTGCGCACGCGCCCCATCACGTCCCGCGAGTTTGAGGCGCTACTGTTGCTGGAAACCACCCTGAAAACGGCGGAGGCCGTCCGGCAGGGCGTGGCGACCCTACATACCTGGAAGCGGTTGGCAAGAGCCGCAATCCGCGCCGGGCTGGCCCGCAGTCCGTTGCCCTGGGTGGATGGCTGGATGATTCCCGAGTGACTGTGGGGTGGCGCGCCGCAGGAGCACATGGCCCCCTCAATGCATTACAAGTTCAAGCTGCACAATTCATGGTGATTGAGAGCGGGCGAGCTCAGTTGAACGCTCTACACGGTCTCTACCGGTCTTTAGAGAGGTCAGGGCGCCAGGGATCTGTGTCCAGACCGGGCTAAGTGTTCAGCGCGTGTCGAGTTGTGCTGCTGCGGGCGTCAGGTCCCCGTATGCTGCCGGTATGTTCACGCTGCCTGACCGCACGCCTTGGCGTCAGCCTGACCCAAATTGGACTGTCATGGATTGGGAGAACGCGATGCGGGAAGCGCTGTCCCAGCCGCCACTCAGCGACGTGATGTACAAAGCGCCTTTTCAGGTCTATGGGTTCATGCCGCAGATCTTAGGGCAGCAGCCGGAGGGCGAGCTGAGCAGCGTGCCAGTCTTCAGTCAGGTAACGCGGCGCATTTTCGTGCGGTTGATGCAGGATTTGCGCTCAGTGCACCAGCTGGCCACCAGTGGGTACGCCGCTGGTGCAGGAGCCGTGGCGAGCAGTGTGTCTGAAATGGCGTTTGAGGTGGCCTGGGTAGGGGAGGACGAGGCACGGGCACACGCGTGGCTCAAACACACTCAGCGAAACAAACCGGTGGAATCGTTTGGAAAGCGCTGGAAGGAAGTGTTGAGACAGCGCCATACCGATCCAGACGATCAGAAGCGAGCAGAGGACTTTGAGGCAGACATCTACCGCTCGCTCTGCATGCTCAAGCACGGCAATTCTGCGCTCCAGAAGGGGCTCAGTAGTTATATCGGTGATGGTGTCGAGTATTTCACGGCGATTCCTATGCTGACGGCCAATACGCTCTATGCGGCGACGTTCGTGATGTTTCATACGACTCGTCTCTGTCTGGCTGCGGCGATGGATTACATCATTGTCAGCCGACCGGGGACGCCGGAGGACGTGCAAGAGCTAGTGGATCAGGGCGTTCTGCTGGCCACCCAACTGACACAGGCGATGAACTGTGCCTCGCACGTGCTACAGGTCTTTGACCAGCAGGAGATTCAGAGGGAGAAAGCTTGGCTAGCTCGGGACACCATGACGCGACCTGTGAACACGTTGAGAGGATGGGAAGAGAGGCGAACACATGCGTGGTGAGGAAGACAGTCCAAGTGTGTTGCGCTGGCCACTGCTGGTACTACTGGGCTTGATAGCTCTCGGCCTGATGCGGATGACCGT
>NZ_JAIQXU010000031.1 GCF_020166395.1 Deinococcus betulae
GGACACCCGACTGCCGAAACAGGGCGAGGTCATGCATGGACCCGAAGGTAGTGGCGACGCACATGATCCTGCGTGTGGACACGTTGATCTCAAGGTGTGCTGTGCCGCTGTACCAGCGGCGTTGCTTGCTGGTTGGCCGCTCACATGGGGTTTCAGCAGCATCCACTGCGATGATCTGGAAGACGTTCTCTTCCCGTTTCAGGCTCTTGCAGCCAGGAAGTCGGAACTCCCCGCTCTGGATCAGCGCCGTTTCGACACGCTCCACCGTGCAGCGCACGGTGGTTTCGTGGATGTTCCAATCGTGCGAAGGTGCGGTATTCCTGCAAGAATTCGAGGGTGAGGAGGAGCTGTTCACACGCGCTGAGGGCCGCGGGTCGACCGGGCTTTTCCTTGAAGCGTTCTCGCTGGCCCAGGACGATTTCCATCTCGGCGAAGGTTTCGGGGTAGATACTGGTGTGCCGCTTGAAGCGCGTGCGATTCAGCGGTCGGATGCGTTCCAGACGGTCGTGACTCACTCATACAGCGTAACGGGGACTTTCGCAGGAGGTCCATTCAGTTGCCAGAACCGATCCAAGAAAATCCGCGCTCGCACGTTCACCAGACGCATTTTAATAATTAGAAAGAAAAAGGCATAGGAGAGCACCTAGCGCTGGAAGAGCTTGAACAAGGAGAATACGCCGAGAAACTGTTATAGCACCATAAACTCCAGCAACCACAACACAAGTCAGAAAGAAAGTCTGGAGTGGAAAGGCGAGGGCTGCTGGCGCTAGCAGAGACCAGACAAGGCCGACAACTAAAAATCCGTTGTAAAGTCCTTGATTCGCAGCCAGGCTACGTGTGGTCCGAGCTTCTTCGATGGTTATGTTAAAAGCTGCGCGTCCTCGAGGGGAAGTCCATAAAAACATCTCTAAAATCACAATATAGATGTGTATTAAGACCACAAGGCTCGTGAGTAGTATGGAAATCAGTTGCACCTAGGTCATCCTCCGAAGATCAGACTTGTTATTCACAAGCATTGACTCTGTTGAGAGCGGAAATGGATGGGTCTTACGGTTTTACACCGCAATAGCCAATCTTTATCGTGTGTCCGGCGTAGGTCTGGAGGCCATCACCGTTAATCCAGCGAGACACATCTCGTCTTGAGATCCCTCCCCCCAGACGATGTATTTCGGCTGAGTGTCCCGTGTATTGTCCCAAGTACAGCTGACGCGCAAGACATCACCTTTCTTCAAAGCGATCGGGGCCTCATACCAATACACGCCCTGCCAATGAAAATCCCAGCGCGAAATGTCCAGCAGCACTTGTTCTTCTGGCGTTCCTGCATTCAGGACTAAACTTGCCGCTTGGCCCCGAGTATGGAGGTGAAGCGTCACACCAACCGCCAACACGTCCTGCTGCACTGGGCGATCACAGGTCGAAGTCGCTGCCTCCGCTCGCTCGCTGGCGTAGTCACGCAGCGTTTGGCCACACAAGGCCAGGAGGCCGTCCACCCGGCGCTGTGCCTGCGGTCCATGCTGCTGGACCGCTCGGGCCACCACCACATCCCGCTGACACGACGGATCAGTTCGCGTGGCCGCGCATGGAATTTCTACAGGTGCCACCACAGACAAGCTCTTGAGCGGCTTCAACTCCGCCTGGACTGGTGCGTACTGAACGGTCATGCGCGTGAGATCGGGCGCCCTCCCCGCCAAGGTGTTGTAGTGCACTTGCATCACCAAGAAGTTGCCCTTCTCTAATCGCCGACCTGTCCCACTGGGAAATACGGTGGCCTCTGCTCCCGGCACCCAAGCCCCAATGCCGAAGACCGTACCGAGTGCCGCGTCCAGGGCGTCGTCCGTACTGCCATGAGCACCATCCGACATCCCTCCCAGCAGGCCGGTTTCGGCCAAGGCATACATCAGGCGCTGGGTGTCGCCTCCAGCGTCCCCATACGCCTGAATCGCTTTTAAGGGATCGCTTCCTGCCTGCTGATACGCCTTCAGCAGTTTGAGCGTATGGACGCCTTTAGCTTGCAGCTGGGGCAACACCCGCAGGAGGGACGGGCGAGCCTTGGATGGGTCAGCGCTGACCGTGTCCAGCCCAGTGCCCCCGAAGCACGGCCAACCCGGCTGCCCGTCCTGTCCGTCCTGAGACTGTGCTTGCGCAGCCTGAAGGGCGGTGACCTGGTTCACCACCACGTGATGGACAATCTCTGGATTCCCTGGTTTAACTTCAAATCCCTCAATGAAGCGGTCCGTGGTCAGACCAGGATTGAGTAGAAAGCAGCGGTAGTCATCCGTCAGGGTGCTTGAGGGCGTATACGGTTGGCCCATGGCCAGGGTGGCGTCCGCCCGCACTTGTGGGGCCGTGGTTTTCACCGCTGGGGTCGTGGGTGAGAGTTGTGACGAAGGATGAGCCTGATGGTCATGCGTGGGTTGATTCTCTCTGGGCGCTGTTTGCGCGAGGACCACACCGATGGCGGCGGCGCCCAGCAAGAAGAGGGTGACGGTCCGTTTCATGGTTTCCCTCCCTTGGGCGCCCCGGCTGCTGCCCAGGCGGCGAAGGTGGCAATCTCTTGGGTCGACAGTGAGCGGTCAAACTTCAGTCTCGGTGTCTTGCCCCCTGGCGGCCAGGGTGGCATGACCCGCTCGGCAGTGACATCGGCAATCAGATCGGCCAATGGGGCTGCTTGCTCATAGGTGCTTAGGGCGAAAGGCGCAATCCCGCCAGCGCGGTGGCAGGAGCCACATTTAGCATCCAGCAAGGCCTTGACTTCACCCTGATAGGTGGGAGGCAAGCGAGATGAACTTGAGGGCACAGTTCTCGCAGTGGCCAGGACTGTGATGCTCAGCCCAGCGAACGCAGACAGCAACAGGAGAAAGGAGCGTTTCATCGTCACGACCTTAATCCGCACTTGTTGAGGAGTTGTGGAGCCTGTGTGCTGCTGGCCGCCGCAACCCACTAGGCTGTGATGGTGCGGGTACTACTCGTTGAGGATGATCCAGAGATCGCCCGGGCCGTGTGCGCTTACCTCCGCCGGGACGGTCACCTCGCGGTTCATGCGGATCACTTCGCAGCAGCGGAGGACGCCCTGCACCGAGAGCAGCCAGAACTCCTGATCCTTGACCTGCTGCTGCCCGGTGGGCATGGGTTTCAATTGCTTGATCACCTCGCCACGAGTTCCACTCGACCCGCAGTGATCATTCTGTCGGCCAGCGGCGATGAGGCCACGCTAGTTACGGCTTTCCGGCTAGGGGCGGATGACTACGTCACCAAACCGTTTCGACCGGCGGAACTGATGGCCCGGGTGGGCGCCGTGGGCCGGCGCCTGGGCGCGCAGCACACAGAACTCCAGGGGCCAAATGGCATCTGCGTGGATCTGCGCACGCGCCGTGTTCAGCGGGCAGGGCACATCCTGGACCTCACGGCCGCCGAGTACGAGGTGTACGTGCGCTTGGTGGCGGAGAAGGGCGCACCGGTCTCACGTGAACGTCTGGCGACGGCCTTGGGGCTGGCTGGAGAACGGGCGGTGGATTCGCATATCCACAATCTCCGACGAAAACTGGGCGAATCGCACGGGATTCGCACGGTGTTTGGGCTGGGCTACCGTGTTGAGGTCGGATGAGTATGCAGTCACACCTGACGTTTCGAGGCCGCGCCATTCGGTTGGCGGGGCAAATTGTGGGCTTGACGCTCCTCTTCCAGGGACTCGCCGTGGGGGTGGTGCTGGGGGGGATTTGGTATCTGGTAGGCCCCGAGCCCATTCAAGCCGGCCAACAGTTGGCCAGAACGGTTTTCGGACCTCACCCTCACCCAGTCCTCCAGGTCATGTTGCCCGTGTGCATCGGCGCTGGACTCTGTGCCTTAGGAGGGGCGTTGGTTTTAGCGTCTCGTTTGGCGGTCAGGACGGCAGCGCCTGTGCTTGAGGCGGCCTCGACGGTGCACCGCTTGGCCCAGGGCGACCTAAAGGCCCGAGCGCAACTGCTGGCGGGGTCAGACGGCGAATCGCGGCAACTCTTGAACCAACTCAATCATTTGGGCGCCTCGTTGGACCGTTTGGAAGGGGAACGCGCGTATGAGGCGGCGGCCGTGGCCCATGAGTTGCGCACTCCACTGACCGCTATGCAGGCCCGCCTGCACGCGCTTCTGGATGGCCTCTACCCACTGACGACGGTGGAGCTGCGGCCCCTAGTGACGCAACTGGATCTGCTCACGGCGCTGGCTAACGACCTACGAACCTTGACCTTGGCCGACGCGGGCCAACTTGCGTTGCAAAAGGACGAGGTGGATCTCAATGAGCTGCTGACGGATGTCGTGGCGGCCGTGCAGCCATTGGCACAAGTGAAGGGAGTGACCGTCCTACTCAGACCTGGCCCTGAGCGTACGGGTCGGGTGGATGTGCGCTATTTGCGCATGGCCCTGGGCAATGTACTAGACAATGCAGTGCGGCATGCCCGGACGGAGGTGGTGGTCAGCGTGGACGCAGGCCGGATTGAGGTTCTGGATGATGGGCCTGGATTGACGGCTGCAGAAGCGGCGCGAGTGGGAGAGCGCTTTTACCGTGCTGACCCGTCGCGGACACGCCAAACGGGCGGCAGTGGTTTAGGCTTGGCGGTGGTGCAAACCATCATGCGGGCGCATGGGGGGCACGTCACTGCAGAGGCAGGCCGCAGGGGACGGTTTATCCTGTGCTTCCAGGAGCTTCACCCATAGCAGGCCAACGCTCTCGTTCTTGACGGCGAGACCGCGCCTCATATGTCACTGGTTGTGGCAAGTTGTTGGGGTAGGGTGACGCAGTGCTGAGTGGTCAGAAGCTTCCCGGCTACCGATTCCCGCTTGAGGTCATTGGGTACGCCGTTTGGCTCTACCACCGCTTCACGCTGAGTTATCGGGACGTTGAGGAGCTCCTGCTGGAACGCGGGATCGCTGTCACCCGCGAGTCCATCCGCACCTGGTGCATCAAGTTCAGCGACCTGTTCGCTCAGGGCCTGCGCCACCGGGAACCCCGATGGGGTTCCCGGTGGCACCTTGACGAGATGCACATAGACGTCGGCGGCGTCACCCACTGGTTGTGGCGGGCCGTCGACGAACACGGTGTGATCTTGGACGTATTCCTTCAGCGTCATAGGGATACAGCAGCGGCCAGATCCTTCTTCACCCGGCTTCTGGGTGAGCAGGGCATCCCGGTCACGATCCACACAGACAAACTCTGGAGCTCTGGTGCAGCCCTTCGTGAACTTCCGGTGCTCTACGGTGTGGAGCATGTCCAGGTGGTCTCCGCGGCTCGCTGCAACAATCTCGTTGAGCAGTCCCATCGTCCCACACGACGACACGAGCGCCAGCAACGCGGATTCAGATCACGGCGACGAGCACAGGGATTTCTCAACCTGCATGCTCGCATCACGAATCTGCACCATCCGGCCCGCTGCACCCTTCCCGCTCACCACCGTCGTCACCACCAGAGACGAGCATTCGTGCTTTGGCGCGACGTCGTGAGACAGGTGGCCTGAACTTCAGGCCATCTGTCTCACCGAAGCTCTTTCATCGCTCCAACGGCAACAACTTGCCACAACCGGTTGGCGGATAGATATGGCCGCCCCAGCCTTCCGGACCAACGGCCGTTTTCTGGCAAGTATTGGCCTGGAGGTGGCGTACGCAACGGCCCTCTCCACACCCGTACTCGTGAGCGTTCTGCAAGTCCTGAGTCAGACGGCGAGGACAATTTCTCGGGACCTAGGGTACGCACAGGAGTGGCAGGCGGACGCAGAATTTTTTCTTCAGATTCTCAAAGGTATAGGCATGA
The DNA here is from genome assembly GCF_020166395.1 of Deinococcus betulae. Taxonomy (NCBI): domain Bacteria; kingdom Thermotogati; phylum Deinococcota; class Deinococci; order Deinococcales; family Deinococcaceae; genus Deinococcus; species Deinococcus betulae. Next base: position 5,783 of record NZ_JAIQXU010000031.1, read on the forward strand.
TTTCTGTACAGGCGGATTCGGATATCGGTAGTGACCTTATCGCTTATCAGTAGCTGGAACGGTTCTGGCAATTTAACCTCGTCGTAATCGGAGTTACCCAAATGGCCGCCTGATTCTCAGGCAGCCAGCTTCATGGCGGCGATCCAGTGACGCTGCGCTGCGGACTGGTTGATTCGCCTGGTCGTTGAAGGGACGGTGGTTCGGGTCTGGCGGTGAAGATTCGTGGTTCGAGCGTGCAACGCGAGAAATTCCTGAGCTCGCCGTCGTCGCTTGAACCCCAGTTGAGCGCGTTCCTGCTGCCGTGCCCTGCGGTGCGACTGTTCGATCACGTTGTTGCATTGAGCGGTCGAAAGCACTTGGACGTGCTCCACAGCGTGGAGCACGGGAAGCGCTCTGATCGCTGCTCCGTAGCTCCGCAGCTTGTCCGTTTGAATCGCCATTGGGACGTCGTACTCCCGCAACAGGTGCGTGAAAAAGGACGTTGCGGCCTCGGTGTTCCGGTCTTCCTGAAGCAAGATGTCCAGGATCTGACCGTGCTCATCCACGGCTCGCCACAACCAGTGCGTGACCCCACGAACGTTCACATGCACCTCGTCCAGATGCCAGCGAGAACCCCGGCGGGGTTCTCGCTGGCGCAGTTCTTCCGTCAAGAGTGGAGCGAACTTGATGTTCCACTGACGGAGCGTCTTGTGGCTGACGTGTATGCCTCGCTTTTGGAGTAGTTCCTGCACATCACGCTGGCTGAGGGGGAATCGATGATACAGCTACGGCACGTATCCGATCACGCTCAAGGGGTAACGGTGGCGATAAGGCTTCCAGTTAGTCACGGCTCATCACCCTATCGGGCTTAAGTTGCCAGAACCGTTGTCCGAAACGTCTTTGGACAGCTGAATCCTGAAGGTTGGCTTCCGTTGCGCCTTCATGCCATCAAAGCATTCGAAGCCCAGGAGGTCCACTCACGGTAGCCACCGCCAGTTCCTCCATGTCGCCGTCACTCCCCTGAAAGACAGTGCTGGCCGCTCAACTTACTGGCCGGGTCTATCCTGACGGAAGAGGGCTTCAAGTTCAGTAACCGCTTCATCTCTGGGAAAGGCCAGAACGACCTTGCCACTGGTGCGCTGCGCTTCCGCCCACACCCAACCGCCGTGTCGGGCCAGAATGCGCCGCACCTGCACCAGCCCACTTCCCTCCAACACGGGCACTTCTTGATCGGTCCGTACCGCCAGGTCGAACAGGGTGGCCGCCTCCTCCCCCGTCAGCCCGATCCCATCGTCCTCCACCGTGATATGAGTTTCACCCTCCACGTCACGACTCTCCACAGTGACGTACTGCGCACCGCGTGTCTCACTCAACGTGAAGGTCATCAGCACCTCCAGCGCTTGCTTCAGGAGCGCCCGGTCCCCCCGCACAATGGGCAGCGGTCCCACATGCCAATGCAGCCGTTCTCCTCTTATGGTGGCCGACACCTCGGCCCGGACCGCCTCGAACAGTTCCCCCAGCGGCAGGAGGTCCTTCATGACCTCCTGCTGTTCCAGCCGGGCGAGTTGCCGCAGATCCTGGGCGATCCCCTTCAGCCGCAGCACCTCGTCCTGCAGCCGCTCTGAATCCCTGGGCGACAGGCGCTCCACGCCCTCTGAGTCGGTGAACCCTTCCGCCAACAACAAGTGTCCCAGCCGCCGGGCTGGGGCTTCCAGGTTGTGGGCGGTACGAGTGATCACGTTGCCCAGTTCCGCGTTTAGGTCGGCCAGGCGGCGCGTGCGCTCGGCCACTCGGACTTCCAGTCCTGTGTTCAGCGCCTGCAGGTCCTCCTGCGCCCACTTAAGGGCATCCACATCCATGACCATCAGCACCTGTCCCGCGACCTGCCCTGCTGGGTCTCGCAGAGGCAGGGCCGAGACCAGGGTCCACAGCTGCGGGCCGTCATCAGAGGTGTACAGCATCTCGAGACCGGGCACAACCCGCTCCCCCCGGAGCGCCCGTGCACCGGGGAAGTTGTGCGGTTCAACGCGCCGGCCTTCACCATCGAAGCCCACCCAGCGCGCCTGCCTCGCAGGGTCCCGCGAGGGAATCAGGCCCGTGGGCAAGAAGCGGCGCATCTCCTGGTTGTTCAACACCAGCTGGCCGGCCGTGTTGACGAAGCCAACGCCCACCGGCAGCACGTCGAAGATGGCGGCCAGGCGCTCTTCACTTAGGCGCAGGTCCTCTTCCGCACGTTTGCGTTCCGTGATGTCGTAAGACACGGCCAGCACCGCAGAGACGGTGCCCGTTTCCGTTCTGAGCGGCACCCCATGGGTGACGAAGGCGCGACCATGCGAAATATGCTCAAGCTCAAACCCTTCGCCGGTCAGCGCCTGCCGGTACAGCGCCTCCTGGCCCTCAAGCGGCGCAATTTGAGTGACGGTCTGACCCACGAGGTCGCCAGGCTGAAAGCCAGCGGCCGCCAACGCTTCGCCCTGCGCCAGCACATACCGCAGGTCGTGATCCACCACAAACACAGCGCTGCCCGGCAGGTGTTCAATCAGCGCCCGCAGGCGGCTTTCCGATTCGGTGAGGGCCACCGCCGCACGGCCCCGTTCCACGGCAGCCCAGACCCGTTCGGCGGTTTCTTCTGCCAACCCCAGCTCAAACGGCGTCCAAGGCCTCGGTGTGGCTTGCGTGATAGCCAGAATGCCAACGGGCTGCCCGTTCTTGATGACTGGCACGTTGATGAACGAAATGATGTCCAGCCCCAAACACACCTGCCTCAGCTCCTCATCTAACAGATCGGTGGTGTGGGTGTCCGCGACACTGAACGCACGACCCGCATCAATGATTGCCTTGAACATGGGAGCGTCGCTTAGGGGATAGACGCCCACCACTGAAAACACACCTTCCTTTGTGGCGTCTCGCCGGACGAGAGCGCTGTCATTCACAATCTCGCAGTAGTAGCAGCGGTCTGACCCAAAGAAGTCCAGGGTGCTGCGCGTGACCGCCCCTTGAATCTCCGTGGCATCTGAAAGAGGGCGCAGCGCGTCGCCGAGTGCGAGCATAAAGGCCTGACGCTGCTGATTCTCCCGCTCTCCCTCCTCAGCGAAATGAAGTGCCGTCACCTGGGTGACCTGGTGGATGATGGCGTACACCTGACCAGCGGTGTCCAGCAGCGGCGCATTGATAGCCATCCACCAGTGTGACTCGAAGCCACCATCAGGCGTCACCATGTCGTACCGGACGCGTTCCATCACATCGGTCTGTCGCGTCGCCAGGACACGGTCCAGGGAGTGGGCGAGTGCCACTGACCCGAGTGGACCCGGACGGGTCGTGTCGTCGGGAAACATCTCGAAGAGAGCGTGACCGATCAGCCCTTCACGGGTCTTGAGCGTTGCCGCCAGATAGGCGTCGTTGGCGGCGAGGATAGTGAATGGCGGCGTCGGTTCCAGCAGTATGAACGGCACTGGAGAGGCAGTGAACAGCATGTCATACCGCGCAGACTCGGCCCTCTCCCGCTCCTTTTCCCTGTGTTGGAAAAGGCCAACCTGCCGGCCCGCCAGCAGATCGGTGATCGTGGGGCCCAGCGCTTCCCACGGCTGCACCAGGTCAGCCGCGCTGGCGTCAACCACCGCGCGTGGCAGCTCTGCAGGGTCGGCCACGTCTGGCACCACGGTGGTGGCGCCTACGCCACGCAGGGTGCATGCACCTCGCACACCATCAGGTGCCGGCCCAGCCAGGATAACCGCCAGCACGCGCGAACCGAAGCTCAGCGCGAGTGAGGCCAGCAACCGGTCGAGTGGGCAGTCCAGCGAGAGGTCGCCGGTGGGCGGCGTCACGGTGCAACGGCCATGTGGCCTCACTTCCAGGATCATCTGAGGCGGCGCAAGATAGAGGTGACCAGGTTGAAGAATGGTCCCCTCTTCCGCCTGGTGAGTAGGCCGTGGCGTGCAGCGGCTCAGGACCTCCTCGGCGCCCTTGCCCATCAGGGAAGCGCCAATGAGCACCGGCAGAGGCAGATCAACTGGGATGGCCGCGAGCAAGGCAACCAGCAGCTCTACCCTGTCACCGGGTGTGAGGAACACCAGCACGTCAAAAGGTGCTGCGGTGAAAGCAGGGAGGGAAGCCATAGATGGTGGCATTGTAGAGACGCCCTCGCGTCGGGGGTCGGCAATGATGTTCAGTACCCTCAATGTATTTCGAGGATGGCGGTCATCCCCGCGCTAGACCTCCATGTGCGATCTGCTCACAAACGGTCATAGGCGAGACGAGGACAGGCAACTGAGGCCACCCTGCCGTGCTTAAGTCGGTGCTGGCGTCTTGGGCCAGGCGAACCAGAAGGTGGCGCCTTGGTCTACTTTACCTTCGCCCCAAGCCCGCCCCCCGAAGCGCTCACATAGTCGCCGGACGACCGCCAAACCCAGGCCCGTACCCTCGTAGCGCCCACCAGCGTGCAGCTGGCCGAACAGCTCGAAAGCCTTGTCCTTTTGGCGCATGTTGAATCCAATGCCATTGTCTTCCACGCCGATGCGGTACTCGCCCGCGTCCTCTTGAACCAGCACACGGATTCGGGTCTCTGGTCGCGTTCGGGTGAACTTCAGGGCATTGTGGAGGTACTCCAGCAAGATGATCTGGAGGACCTGGCTGTCCCCACTCAGGGTGGGTAAGGGCGTGCTGATGATCAACACGTCGCGGCCTACCCGCTGACTCTCGACGTCTTTGAGCACCTCGCGGAACACCCTGTTCAGGTCCACGCTCCGCAGTCGTGTGCGCAGGAAGCGCATCTGCATATAGCGTTTCAGGGAGTTCAGCAAGCTCTGCGTCTGTTGCAACCCCTCTTGGGTGTGCCTTAAGTGCTCGGACTGGTCCGGCTGCTGCCGCGCGAGAAGCAAAAAGCTCTGGGCGCGGGTCAAAATCCCCTCCAGGCCTTGGCCGAAGAGGAGCACAACGCTCTCAAATTCCTCCTGAAGGTGCTTCAACTGGAGGGTCTGGCTATGAAACTGAGCCTCCTGGACGTGTTGGACTTCTAAGAGGGCACGGTGCGCCAGCTTGAACGCGGTCACGTCGGTCAGTGTTAGGTGATATTCGGGCGACGCCCCTTCCCGAACGTGCAGCGCCGCTTCAACAGCCACCTCCAGCACTTCTCCTCTTAGCGTCAATAATTGGAGCTCACCCTTCTGCCGACCTCGGCCTTCAAACACGTGGCTCAGGAGCACCGCGAACGCCGTCCGGGAGGAGGAGGAGAGGACCTTGGCAAAGTTCCGTCCGAGCAGACCTTCCTGAGACGACCCAATCAGAGCAGCGCCACACGCGTTGACGGCCTGAATACGGCTCTGGTCGGTCAGCAGGAAGGCCGCTCCGGGACTCTCTTGAAACAGTCCTTGTGCCTGATGGAGGGATGCCTGGAGGTGCAGAACCTGGGCTTGCAGAGACTCAAGTCGACCGTCCAGCGTGACGGGGACATCTACGGACGTCCCCACTTGCGGAGGTAAGGGATCAGGATTCATGGCACTCCCTGAAGATGATGAAGAGCGGTGCCCGAGATATCGGGGGAACCGCCGTACGGAGAGTGACATGCTCTGCACAGCTGACCGAAAACAGTGAAAGGGCTAAAGCCAGGGGAGGATGCAGAGGAAGTGCAAGAGTTCGCCAAGGTTACAAGGAGAACAATCCAGCTAGGAAGCTTATGTCGAAGGACAGGCGAATGCAGTGCCAGTGTAGAGGGTGGGCAACAATACACCTTGAGCTGAACATGAAGATTCTTAGAGAAGAAAGGGGCAAGATATAAGTTATTGCTCAAGAAAACTTCATTTAAGGGACGGGAGGAGTGGATTTGTGGGCAGGCAGGAGAAGAGAATCACATCTTCTGGACTGACATGAGGAATGTTAAGGTTTTGGAGCTTCAAGTATTGGAAGGCTTGCCTGCAGAGCAGACCAGCGTGCCGGAGTTGATGCGCGCCCCGCCCCCAAACAGGCGCACCCGCTCCTGAATGTACTCGGCAGCAGGCGTGTTGCCGGCGGAGCCCCATTAGACAGCGCGCGCAACTGCGGTGCTCCGCCCAAACGTAAGGCGGCGGGCACGCGGCTCCCCAGAAAGCGCTTCAGGGTGTCGTGGTGTTTGGGATCCAGACTCACCGCCACCTGAGCAGCCTGGAAGTCGGCGCTGATGGTGTACGCTCATTTCTGGTCGTCCAGCGCGTCCTCAACGAGAGGGGCGTAACGGGCGACCTGATGGGCGCTGTACGCTACGGTGACGGTCTTTAGAGGGTTGTGGCAAGTTGTTGACTTCAGGAGACCGGAGGAATCTCAGAATGGCAGGCGGTCTGACCCTCAGGCCGCCTGCCACACAGTTTCGCGCCACATCTGAAAGGCAATTCGTTCATGATGACGACGGCGGTGAGCGGGAACGGTGGAGCAGGCCGAGTGGTGAAGATTCGTCAAGCGGGCGTGCAGGTCAAGGAAACCCTGAGACCGTTTTCGGGATCTAAACCCTCGCTGTTGCCGTTCATGCCGCCGTGCCCTGCGATGGGACTGCTCAATCAAGTTGTTGTACCGTGCGGTCGAGACCACCTGAACGTGCTCCACGGCGTGGAGCACGGGGAGCTTGCGAAGGGCGGCACCGTAGCTCCAGAGTTTATCGGTGTGAATACCCTGTGGGACGTCGTATTTACCCAGTAATCGCCGGAAGAGCGCTCGGACGGCCTCGGTATCCCGGTGTTGTTGCAGAAGGATATCCAGCATGGCTCCCTGGTCGTCGACGGCCCGCCACAACCAGTGCGTGATGTCGCCTACGTCCACGCACATCTCATCAAGGTGCCATCGGGAACCACGACGTGGTTCCCGATGACGGAGGCCCTGGGCGAACAGGTCGCTGAATTTGATGCACCAGCTGCGGATGGACTCGCGGGTGACGGCGATCCCTCGTTCCAGCAGCAGTTCTTCGATGTCTCGGTCGCTGAGGGTGAAGCGGTGGTAGAGCCACACAGCGTGTCCAATGACCACGAGGGGAAACCGGTAGCCGGAGAGCTTCTGACCACTCAGCACTGCGTCACCCTACCCCAACAACTTGCCACAACCGCCTGACGCAGTTTGGTTCGAAATCTGTTGGTATGGAACAGCAGTATTCCGGGCAGGTCGGCAAGATCACCAACTGTCAATGTTTGGTCTCGGTGACATTGGCTCGGGATAAGAGTCTGATTTTCCTCCGTCTAAGACTCTTCCTTCCCGCTGAATAGCCCTTTGACCCTGGGCGCTGTCTGGGGGTGGGTGTTCCTGTGGAACACCCACTCAGATCCACCAAGTGGCAGATAGCCCAAGGTTCTCCACATGTTCAAAAATGCCGACACCAGCCAAACCCGGCACTTTTTGAAACACTTGTCTAGATCGATGGCGGATGGTCGCAGCTTCCCGATACCGTTGGCGAAGTTGGCAGGGGCAGCTCACACTGGGGAATGTTACGATCCGAATCGTTGGCTCCAATTCCCGAAGAAACCGCGCGGGTCGCGCGCCTGGCGTTTCCGAAGGGCAACCTTTACCTTCGGCTGCGCGACGAATTAGGCGTTCTGTATGCCGATGAAGAGTTTGCCGCACTGTTTCCCACGCGCGGCCAACCTGCGCTCCCTCCTTGGCGACTGGCCTTGGTCACGGTGGTGCAATTCCTCGAAAACTTGACGGATCGGCAGGCCGCTGAACAGGTTCGGGCACGTCTGGACCTGAAATATCTGCTGGGACTGGACTTGACGGATCCTGGTTTTGATTTCAGTGTGCTCTCGGAATTTCGAGCCCGCCTGGTGACTGGTCATGCCGAACACCTGCTCCTGGACACTCTATTGTCTCGTTTTTGAGCGGCAGGCCTGCTGAAACGATGTGGGCAGCAACGAACCGATTCAACCCATGTGCTGGCCGCAATTCGGTATTTGACGCGGATTGAATTCGTGGCGGAATCTTTCCGTGCCAGCCTGAATGCCATCGGGCGCGTAGCGCCCGACTAGTTGGTACCCCATATCGACCCACGGTGGCGGGAATGGTATGACCACCGGATTGAGTCCTACCGCTTTCCCAAAGGCGAAGCGGCTCGCCTCGCGTATGTCCTGCAGATCGGGCAAGACGGGTTTACGCTTCTGGACGCGCTGGACACCGATCTGAACGCGGCACATCTGGCCCAGCTTCCCGCCATCCAGCAATTGCGCCTGGTGTGGTTCCAGCAGTTCATGCGGACGGATGGTGTCGTGCAGTGGCGACCTGGGACGGCGGAACCGCCGTCCGCTCAGCGGTCAGAGTCGCCGTATGACCCTGAAGCTCGATATTCGATCAAGCGGGGTCGCGCCTGGCTGGGTTACAAACTGCACTTGACCGAAACGTGTGATCCTGCATTACCGCACCTCATCACCCACGTGCAGGTCACGGCCGCGTGCGTCCAGGATATTGACGCGCTGCCAGCTGTCCATCAGGCCCTTGAGCGGAAAGTCTTGTTGCCCACGCGACATCTGGTGGATTCGGGCTATGTGAGCGGGTCATTGATGGCGCAAAGTCTGAAAGACTTTGCGGTAGAGCTGATTGGACCACCCCGCGCCTCGTCAAGCTGGCAACAACAGGATCCCCATGCCTTCAAAATCAACGAGTTTGTCATCCATTGGGACGAGCACTTCGCTGTGTGCCCCAGAGGGCACCGCTCCTCAAAATGGCAAACGGGTCGAAGTAAACAGGGTCTTCCAACCACAACCATTTCTTTCCGAAGCGGATTGTGTAACCGATGTCCTGAAAAGACGCGCTGTACGCAGTCTACGCGTCGTGGTCGCAGTTTCACGGTGCAGGATCAAGCTGGATACGAGGCGTTGGGGCACATGCGCAGTCAACAGGAGACCGACGCCTGGAAGGTGATGTACCACCGGCGGGCCGGGATTGAGGGGACCATTGCCGTCGCGGTGCGGGCTTATCAGGCCAGGACCGCTCGATACCGAGGCGAAGCAAAAGTACGGGTTCAGGGGATGGCCACCGCCGCCAGCATCAATCTGGAGCGGGTGTTTGCCTGGTGGTTAGAGCGGCCACGAGCCACGACCAGAACCGCGCGATTTGCTCGTCTTCCACTCTCAGCCTGACTTCGCCAACGGTATCGCTTCCCTGGTGGAGCCCCTGACTGCGTCTTCCTCCGACAACCTCACACACCCTCTGGTCCCTATCCATCAAACTGTTCGAGCTGTTCCAGCAGCAGCACGCGCAGGAGGCCTTTCCAGGGACGGAGGTGGGCCTGGCGCTGGTGCGGCGGATTGTGCTGCGGCACGGGGGTCAGGTCATGGCTCACAGTGATGGGACAGGCGCGACCTTCGGCTTTACCCTCCCCAAGGCCACACACAGGGCTATTGAATCCAGGTAGGGGAGGTGCCAGGAGAGCTGCCGTCTGACGCAACAGGGGCGTCCACCAGAGAAGCTGCGACCATCTGCCATTGATCTCTCCCTCACCCAGTCAAAAGGAAGCGGCGGCCTAAGGTGAGGCCGCCGCTCGTCTCTCCCGTTTACTGCCGGTGCTCAGGATGCGGATCTTCGCTCAGCCACTGCTGGTTCACCTGTTCGTGATTCAGGTTGAGATGGACATGCGCGTCCACATGATCGACCGCACTCAGCGGTAGCCAGTGGTGCTGACCCGAATCATCCTTGGTTAATTTGATGTAGTCCCCATCCACCCGGTCGACTTCGCCGTGGGGAATGGCCATCCGCACAAAAGACGGGCATGTGCTCTTTGATCTGTTCCTGTCCAGTCATCGTTTGTCCTCCTGGCCCTGAGCGTAAGGGGCAGCTTCCCTTCACCTGATGAAACCCCGCCAAACCTACCTTCATATCTGAGTAGATTTACATATGAATGGTGGCTCAGCTATCATGGGCGTATGCCGCCCTCCCCGAACCGGCCTGCTCCACCGGACCCCCTGACCTACTTCGTAGACGGGATGGACTGCGCCAGTTGTGTCCAAAAGGTCGAGCGCATGGTGGATACCCTCCCAGGGACTGAAGGGGTCAAGACCAGCTTTACCAAGCAGACGCTCACCTTGCAGTTGGACGAGGCCCAGACCCCCCGGGCCACCCTCGAAAAAAACCTCAAGGCTCTGGGCTACACCCCGTCTCTGGTGGTGTCCAGGCCCGCCAAACCTGCGCCTGAGCACGCCGGGCAAGATCACCCTCACGACCACAGCGCCCACGATCATGCCGGGCACACCCACGAGGTGGCCCCAGCCGGTACCCCCTGGTACCGCACCGGGCAGGGTCGCCTCGTGGTGATCTCCGGCCTCCTGCTGGCCGCTGCCTGGCTGCTCAGCTTCGTCGAACCCCGCTTCGCCACCGCCGGCTTCGTGGCCGCCACCCTGCTCGGGGTGTGGCCCCTGGCCCAGAAAGCCGTGGCCAGCGCGCGCCTGGGCGATCCGTTCAGCATCAACATGCTGGTGAGCCTCGCGGCCATTGGCGCCGTGGCCATTGGAGAAGCCCCGGAAGGCGCCGTCGTGGTGTTCTTCTTCGCCGTCGGCGAACTCCTGGAAGGGGTCGCCGCTGGCCGGGCCCGCGCGGGGATTCAGGCCCTCGCTGCCCTGGCGCCCAAGACGGCGCTCCTGCTGGACGGGGGCCAGACCCGCGAGGTGCCTGCGGACGCCCTGCAGGTCGGCCAGACGGTGCAGGTCAATCCAGGCGCGCGTGTCCCTGCCGACGGCACCATTCTGACGGGCACCTCCAGTCTCGACGACAGCCCCGTGACTGGCGAAAGCGTGCCGGTGGTCAAGACTTCCGGAGACCCTGTATTCGCCGGCAGCATCAACACCGACGGCACCCTGACCCTCCGGGTGGACAAGGCCGCGTCAGACAACACCATCGCGCGGATTATCCACATGGTCGAGGAGGCCGAAGGCAGCAAGGCCCCCACGGCCCGCTTCATCGACCGCTTCAGCCGGTACTACACGCCTGGGGTGGTCTTGGTCTCGGCCTTGGTCGCGCTCGTGCCGCCGCTCCTCTTCAGTGGGGCCTGGCACGACTGGCTCTACAAGGGCATCAGTCTCCTGCTCATCGGCTGCCCCTGCGCCCTCGTGCTCAGCGTGCCGGCGTCCATCACCAGTGCCATCAGCGCCGGCACCCGGCGCGGCCTGCTGATCAAGGGGGGCGGCGCCCTGGAAACCATCGGCACGGTCAAAACCGTGGCGTTTGACAAGACGGGCACCCTGACGGCAGGGAAACCACAGGTGACGGACGTGGTGGGGCTGGGCCGCACAGAGCATGAAGTCCTGCGCCTGGCTGGCGCCGTCGAAGCGGGCAGCAGTCACCCCCTGGCCAAGGCCATCACGGCGGCCGCCAGCCGGGCCGGCCTCACGCTGCCCACCGCCACCGACGCGCAGGCCCTGCCCGGCAAAGCAGTGAGCGCCACCGTGGAAGGCCGCCCCTTGAGTGTGTCGTCGCCCCGTCACGCGGCATCCCTGGCCCCGCTGAACGCCGAACTGCAGGCCACCATCACCCGTTTTGAGGAGCAGGGCCGCACGGCGGTGGTCCTGCTGGACGGATCTCTGCCCCTCGGGGTGCTGGCCATCCGTGACGAGCCGCGCCCAGATGCGCGCGCGGCCATCGCGGAACTGCGCCGTCTGGGGGTCCAGCCCGTCATGCTGACCGGGGATAACGCCCGCACCGGGCAGGCGATTGCCCGCGACCTGGGCCTGGACGTGCAGGCGGAACTGCTGCCGGAAGACAAGCTCCGCCTGATCGCTGGGTTCAAGGCTCAGGGTGGCGTGGCGATGGTCGGCGACGGCATCAACGACGCCCCCGCCCTGGCGCAGAGCGATGTGGGCATCGCCATGGGCGGCGGCACGGATGTGGCGCTGGAAACCGCCGACGCGGCGCTGCTGCAAGAACGGGTCTCGGGCGTGGCCGACCTGGTCAACCTCTCGCGGGCGACCATGGGCAACATCAAGGTCAATATCGCCTTTGCCCTGGGGCTCAAGGCCATCTTCCTGGTGACCACCCTCCTGGGCTACACGAATCTCTGGATGGCGATCCTCGCCGATACGGGCGCCACCGCGCTCGTGACTGCCAATGCCCTGCGACTGCTCGGCTGGAGCGCGCCTCGCCTCACCCTTACCCCAAAGCCGACGCCTCAGCATGCCTGAGATCACTCTATATACCGTCCCCAACTGCGCCGACTGTGAAGCGGTCAAACGCCTGCTCAGCCGGTGCGGCGCTGCGTTCCGTGTTCGGGACCTCCGACAAGACCCCAGTGCAGTGGCTGAGCTGCAGCAGGTCACGGATGTTCGGGTCGCGCCTGTCACGGTGATTGGGACCCAAGTGTTCTTCGGTCCAATCGATCAGCAGCGGCCCGGCCTGTTGGCGGCGTTGGCAGGCCAGGCATGAGCTCTGTCCGGCCGGTCCTTTGGGCTCCACTGGCCCTGATCGTCCTCCTGCTGGTGCTGGAAGGACTGCTCAAAGCCTGGGCCGTTGAAACCCTCAGTCCGGGGATCAACCGTCCCCTGATGCCTGGCGTCCTGCACCTTGGGTTCACGTATAACACGGGCATGGCGTGGGGCCTGCTAGGCAGCTTCGCTGTACCATTGGCCATCCTGCGGCTGTTGGTCGGTCTGGGCCTGATTGGTGCACTCCTCATGTCTCGCGTGCGGCCCCTCTTCACCTGGCCAGTGGCTCTCATTGCAGCGGGCTCTATAGGCAACGCACTGGACGGCCTGGCGCGCGGCGCGGTGGTGGATTACCTGACCTCACCACTGCTGGACCGAGTATCAAACATACTGAGCAGTCGCCCCTTTCCCATTTTTAACCTGTCTGACGTCCTCGTCTGTGTTGGCGTGGCCGCGCTGCTGGTCGCGTCCTGGTGGCAAGAGCGGCGTACCCAGCGCCAGACCTCACCCACGCCAACCACCTCTCTTCAGGAGAACATATGAAACGATTGATGCTGCTGTCCCTGACTGTATTCCTCGCAGCCTGTAACCAGACGGGTGGTGACATCGAAGGCGTTCAGTCCTTCAAGTTCGAAGGCGGCGCCCACAAGTCCGGTCGCCTGGAGTACGCCCAGCGCCCGCCTGCGGGGGGCGAGCACAATGCCGCCTGGCAGAACTGTGGGATCTACGACCGGCCTCTGTACGACGAGTACGCCGTCCACAGCATGGAACACGGGGCGGTCTGGATCTCGTACCAACCGGGTCTGAGCGCCAGTCAGGTGCTGCAGCTCAAAGACAGCCTGGCTGGGCGTACGTACATTCTGCTCTCGCCCCACGAGTCGCAAAAGGCGCCGATTGTGCTGAGTGCCTGGAATAAGCAGCTGGAGGTGCAGGACGCGTCAGATCCGCGCATCAAGTCATTCGTCCAAACCTACGAGCAGGGCGGTGAAGCCCCGGAGATTGGAGCCTCATGCAGCGGCGCGTACGACGACACGGTCTGATCGGCTGGATTGGCGTGGCTGTGCTGGCGGTGGCTTTGAGTGTTGGTGTGGCGGTAGCGTGGCCCCAGCGGCCATCTGAAGCGAGTCCAGAGGTGACGTTCGCGCGGGATATGGCCGCGCATCACGCTCAGGCTGTCAACATGAGCGTCACGCTGGTCAAACGCGCGGCTGATCCAGAGATCCGCTTGCTGGCGCAGGACATCCTGCTTACCCAACAGGCCCAGATCGGCCAGATGCAGGGCTGGCTGATGGCGTGGGGCCGCCCACTGGCCGGTCGTGAAGCGCCCATGGCCGGCATGAACCGCTCTGCGATGGGCATGGCGTCCGCAGCCGACGAGGCGTCCCTGCAGACACTGCCTCCCCGCACGGCCGAGACCCGCTTTCTAACCCTGATGCGCCGACACCATCAGGGCGGCGTCGAGATGGCCACGTCGGCCCTGGGCACCGTGCGTCGTCCAGAGGTGCGGGCCTTCGCCCAGCGGGTCGTCACGGCGCAGCGCTCTGAGATTCAGGCAATTGACGCCCTGCTGGCCGGGCGCGGCGTGACGCCTGAGCCGCTGCCCACCCACAACATGGACATGATGAATCATGAGTGAACACAATCACGCGCATAGGGCGGCCGCCGGCGCCCGTCAACTGACGCTGGCCCTGCTCCTGACCGGGAGCTTCCTGGTCGTTGAGGTGGTGTACGGGCTGCTCTCCGGCAGCCTGGCACTCCTTTCGGATGCGGGCCACATGCTCACGGACGTGATGGCACTGGCCTTATCGCTCTTCGCACTCAAGCTCGGGCAGCGCGCGGCTGACCGACGCCGCACGTTCGGGTACCGCCGCGCCGAGATTCTGGCGGCCACAGTCAATGCAGCCGCACTGTTCGCGGTCGGGTTGTACATTCTGATTGAGGCGTACCGGCGGCTGCAGGAGCCGGTCGACGTTCAAACGACCCCCATGCTGATCGTGGCGACGGCGGGTCTGATCATCAACCTGATCAGTGCCCGCATCCTGACCCAGGGCAGTCAGGACAGCCTGAACATCAAGTCGGCGTATCTGGAAGTGATGGGTGACCTGCTGGGGTCTGTGGCCGTGATTGTGGGGGCCATCCTGATCCGGTTCACGGGTCAGAGCTGGATTGATCCGGTGCTGGGCGCCTTGATTGGGCTGTGGGTGTTGCCGCGCACCTGGGCGCTGCTCAAAGCCAGCGTGAACGTGCTGCTCGAAGGCGTGCCGGAGGGACTAGACCTAGATACCCTGCGCGCCGACCTGTTGGCGCTGCCAGAGGTCACGGGCGTTCATGATCTCCATGTGTGGAGCGTCACGAGTGGCCAGCACAGCCTGACGGCTCACGTTGTCAGTGCCGCGTCCATGCCACTGGTGCAGCGTCAGGTGGCTGACATTGCCGCCAAGTACGAGATCGACCACGTCACTGTCCAGATTGAGCCGCCTGGGGAGGCCTTGGGCGCCCACGATCATCTGCATTCCTGATCTTCCAGCTGCAACGAGCCTCTATGACCCTGACCAATTCCACGAATACCCTCCGCTCTCGCCCCTGGCAGCGCTCTGTGACGCTGGCCCTCCTGGCGGTCGCGGCGCTGCTGTCGGCTACTCTGCTCTTCAACCGTCTGCGTAATCCACAGGGCCTGCTGGGCACAGCCTATCCATCAGGGACCGCTGCACCTCCGCTAGAGGGCACTGGAGATGATGCCCAGCCGCTGGCCTTAGCTGATTTCAAGGGGAAGACAGTTGCCGTCTTCTTCGGCTTTCTGAACTGCCCGAACATCTGTCCGACGACTCTGGCGGCACTCGAACGAGTCAGGCAGACCTTGCCTGAGAATCAGCGCCAGGAGCTGGTCAGCCTCCTGGTCACCGTGGACCCGAAACGGGACACGCCGGCCGAGTTGCGTACGTACGTCCGCTCCTTCAGCGCCAACGCGCGCGGTCTGGTGATTCCTGCCGCCCAATTGCGTCAGGCGGCGGCTGCCTGGGGTGTGGGCTTCGAGTACTCGAACGTGACGGCTCCAGACCGGTATGACGTCAACCACACGACGGGGATTTATCTGGTGGACCGGGAAGGGCAGCGCCGGGTGGTCTGGGACTACACGCAGCTGAACCTCACGGACCGAATTACGTCGGACGTGCAGACGGTGCTGCGGTGACGGCGGGTCAAGCGGTGAGCGTCTACACTGACGTAATGAGAACAGCCTCTCAGGACGACGTATGTGAAGTGCCTTGCCTGCATCCAGAGGCCGTCCAACTCGCCCGCACGCATCAACCCGAAGAGGGATGCATTGAGAACGCGGCCGCCTTCCTGAAACTGATGGCAGATCCGACTCGCCTGAAAATCCTCAGTGCGCTGCAAACCACCGAGCTGTGCGTGTGTGACCTGGCGGCCGTGGTCGGCATCAGCGAGAGTGCCGTCAGTCATCAGCTGCGCCTGTTGCGCACCGGCCGCATTGTCACCTTCCGCAAAGATGGCCGTGTCGCTTATTACCGCCTCCTGGATCACCATGTCACGACAACCATCCGCAATGCCCTGGACCACGCCCGCGAGTAGAGGTAGAGGACTTTCCCTCGCGTTGGCCCTCTTGGGGGGCGTGGCTATTGCCCTGCCCACCGGATGGTGGCTAGCCGACACGCTGCGCTGGCGCTCACCGCTGTACTGCATTGAGCGCCCCGGCACGCTGTGGAATGGTCTGACCCCCCTCCCTTCTGGTCTGACGCCCACCTGCCCGAACAGCGCGAGCTACCGTCAGGAGGTGCGCGACGGGGAAAGCCGCGTTGAGCAGTACCTCGTGCCAGGCTGGCAGCCCCTGGCGGCAGCCGAAACCCTCAGGGCGAAAGGCTACGTCCTGCTGGACGACGAGCTGATGGCTCCAGATCACTATTCCGCCTTCATGGGCAAGACACTTCCAGCTGAACTTCATTACACAGCGGTCAAGCAGGGCAACCAGACCTTGATCACGATCAGTGGGGCGCCGCGTTGACGAAAGGCTGGGTCGTCGGACCGTCGGCGGCTGGGGGCTCGGCTGACGAACCCTCCCTGCGGCTCTGGACCCCTCAGCCGAGGCGCGTTGGGTGTGCCCAGGGGTGAACCGTTCCTTGCAGCCCTGGGTGCTGAGCCTGCTGAGTCTGCTCGGCGCGTTCGTGTATCTGGTTCGCGATCCAGTGGCGCCGCCTGCGCCGGCGAGGCCAGCCCATCAAGGCCACGCTCCGGCGGCAGGTCATCAGGACTCGGCAGAGGCCCACGGGCCTCACTGCGTGTACTGCTTCTCGGCAGCCTTTGCACTGGCGCCAGACCATTTGCCGGAGCCAGAACACAGACTTAATGGGCCGGCCCTCAGGGTGCAGTCCCCTGACACTTTGGCTCTTCGCCTGGTGTGGCGCGTGCAGGCCCGGGCGCCACCCAACATGGGTTGCAACCACAGCGCCAGACCCAGCGAAGGGTCACGCTGCTCGGCCACTCACCTCTTTCTCCAGTTATGAAGGAGTCCCATGTTGCGTCTTGTCCTTACACTGCTGTCTACCACGTTGTTGTCTGTCGCTGGCGCTCACGCCACTGTCCGTACGGAAGCAGGTTTGGGTGAAAGCAAGGTCGGCATCACCGAAACCTACCGGTTGAATGTCCCCACTGAAAAAGAGATCAGCACGACCCAGATTCGGCTGGTGGTGCCGAGTGGGGTCAGTCTGACCCGATTCGAAACGGCGCCCGGATTCACCCGCACCGTCACCAAGAACGCGGATGGCCTCGTCACGGAAGTGGTGTGGAAAGGTCGCGTGGCTCCAATGGAGTACGCCCGCTTTTTCTTTCAGGCCCGAAACCCGGCGGCGGCTGGTGACGTGGTCTGGAAGATCTATCAGACCTACAGTGACGGCTCGGTAGCGGCTTGGGATGGCAGCAATCCTGAGCAGGGGCCGGCGAGCACCGTGACTATCAAATGAGGCGCCACCTGCTTGGGCTGATCGCCTTGACGCTGGGCACCGCGCAGGCGCACGCGGCCCTCACCCGGGTGATACCGGCGCCTGGCAGCACGGGGCCGGCGCCTGTAGCCGTGACGCTGCAATTCAGTGAACCGCTGAGCACCCGGTTCTCCAACTTCCGCGTAATGCGCGTCCCTGCGTCAAGCACGCCGGCGCAGGCGGCGACATCAGCTCTGTCGTTGAAAGCCGATGCTTCCACGCTGGCCACAGCAGCGGTGAGCTTGCCAGCCACAGCGGCCCTGATCCGGTTGCCGTTGAAAACGGCGCTGCCCAAGGGCGTGTACGTGGTGGCCTGGAAGATCCTGTCGGATGACAGCCATCCAGTCACGGATTTCCGGACCTTCACCATTCGGTAGGGCGGCGGATGTCTGTTCTGGCACTGACGAAGTTGCTGATGTATCTGGGGTCTGCCCTCTTGGTGGGTGGGATGGCGGCGCGAGCCTGGCGGCTGGACGGCCAGCCCGGTGGCGGTTGGCTGGCATTCGGGGCGGCGCTGGTCTCGGCCGGTGGCCTGCTCCAGATTGGGGTCACCCTGTTGACGCTGGGCTACCTGACCTGGCCGGATGTGCCGGTCTATCTGCAGCAGACCGTGCCGGGCCGGGCCGCCCTGACACTGCTGCTGGGCACAGCGTTGCTGCTGGCCAGTGCCCTCTCCCGCTGGCCGACCTGGCTCAGTCTGTTGGCGGCCGGCACGCTGCTCTGGGGGCTGGGTGGGCTGGGCCACGGCGCCACCCACGGCCCCAGTGTGCGGCTTCTGCATGCGGTTCACGCCGGCGCGATGGCCGTGTGGTTGGGCGGTGTCCTGACCCTGCTGAGCGGGCCTGAGGAGCGCCTGCCCGCCTTGCGCCGCTTTGCACCCGTGGCAACGGTCTGTGTGGTGATCCTGGGCGTGACGGGCGTGGTCGCCACCTGGGAACACGCGGGTGGGTGGCCAACGCTGACCACCCGCTACGGCCAGCTGCTGCTCCTCAAACTGGTCTTCGTGGTCCTTGCCCTGGCGGCCGCTGGCGTTCTGCGGCGTTTCCTCGCTCAGCGGAAACAGGTCTACAGCCTCCTGTCGCTGGAGCTGGTGCTGCTGGGACTGGTCGTGACCCTCACTGCGTCTCTGTCCGTCACCCCAACACCCGCACACGGCGCCGTACCGACGGCCCTGCTTCTCGGGTAGGAATGATCAGCAGGCCGAGGGGGACATGTCCCCCTCGGCCCTTTCCTTTTCAAGCCGCGCCCTTCTTACTCGTGCGGTGGCGGCTGATCAGGATCACAATAATCAATGGCTGCACTTTGGAAGGCCCCAGTCACAATTTCACGCTTGAAGGGATAGCCGACCCGGACGCCTTCGGCCGCGCATTCGAGGGTGAAACGCTCGCCAACCGCCACGGCCGTGTCGCCCAACACGAGGGGCCGCTGAGCTTCAAAAATAGAAGCGTATGGGGTGCAGAAGTAAAAGCCGACCGGCTGACCTTTCTTGCTCTTGGCCAGTGCGGCGCCACCTGTCTCGACGGCTCGCCGGATCTCGTCCCAGAGGGCGACGCTGGCGGCTGGATCAGGGTCGAGCGACCACATCTCACCAATGACCCGAGTCGCTTCCGGGTTGCGTTTCAGCGAAGCGACAGAGGCCGCGTCCGTCATGGCCCAGGGGTCAAACCCTGGCTCGCCCGGCAATGGCGTTCGGTGAAATGGGCGGCCATCCCGTGATGACCTCGGCTGGGCGCTCTCAGGAACCCGCTCCCCCAAAAGGACGGGATAACTGATCAGCTGCCCCACACGGTAGAGCGCCTCAATCGCCGCCTTGGCCTTGGTTTCAATCTGTTCGTGAACGTCAGTCGACACGCCTGACCGGTACATACTCGCCGCGTACTGAGCCCCAGACATCGCGGCAGCGAATTGACCCCTGAGTTTGGCCACTTTGGCCTGATCGGCCGCTGGAGTGGCCTGTTCAAGGTTGTGCATCGCGGCTTCGGCATGCAGCTGCAGAGCATCCAGGGCGGCCATCATGGCGCTGAGGTGCGGCTGAGGACAGGGCTCGACCGGCGACCAAGCTGGAAGAGCCGCTGGGAGGGTGCCCGGGGGCAGATCAAATTCCGGATCGTGCTCGGCCTGACTCGCGTACCCGAGCCAGCGCTGCACTTGTTGATAGTAGGCCTCAACCTGGTCATAGGTCACGGGCGGCACGAAGCCCACCGTGTCTGGGTCGGCGGTTTCGTCAGCCGCCAGCATCTTGTCGCCCAGGGTTTGCAGCGCGAAGGCATTCCAGGCGCAAGCGAGCTCCAGTCCGACGTGACGCTGGAGGGCAAACGGACTGACGCCGCCGACCAACAGATCGAAGCGGCGGCGCTCGGCGGCATCAAGTAAGGGATGAACGGCGGCGCCAGCCTGCCGGTATGCGTACAGGGTCTGCGCGTCACGCTCGCCCCGTGTAAAAGCGCGCACGCGCGCCCAAATGCCTGGCGTATCCATACCACTCACTGTACGGGGAGTTACACACCTACGTTGGCAAATTGCTTGAAGAGATGCAGGCGCTCTCCGCCTACGATGTGCCAACACCTGATCGGATGACCAGACATCCTGTTGACATAGGCCACCTAGCGTGCCGGTATGACTGTGATCAAAACCACGCTGTTGACTGGCAGCCTGCTGACGCTTCTCGCTGGCTGCGGTCTCAACAGCCAGACCACGACCGGACCCACCCGCCAATGGTTGGCGGGTGACTCCCATATCCACAGCTACTACAGCCCTGGCTATGACACCAAGACCACGCCGCCCACGCCCATCGTGGGCGGGCCCGACGGTGACGCGCAGTACACCATCGGCAAGAACGCCGAAATGGCCGTCAAGTATGGCCTGAATTGGATGGTCATTACGGACCACGGCGGCCCCAACCATTCCAAGTTAAACATGGAGCGCGCTTACCCGGAGCTCCAACAGGCCCGCACCCGGTTTCCCCAGCTCCTCAGCTTTGTCGGCATGGAACTGAACATGCCGGCCATGGACCACCACACCCTGATGATTCCCCGGAGCGAGAAGGAATCTCAGACCCTCGCAGAGATTGAGAGCCGCTGGGACGCCCGCGAAGCATTTCCAGTCGACGCCTCCCGCAACACAGAAGAAAAGGCGCTCCAGACCATCAATTACATCAAGACCATGGACGGCACCAAGCCCATTCTCATGGCCAATCATCCGGCCCGGTCCGCCACGGCCCTGGGCACCTACGGCAGCGACACCCCACACGAACTGCGCAACAACAACGACGCAGCGCCCAACGTCTACGTCGGCTTTGAAGGCGCGCCAGGACACCAGGCTGGGGCCCTGAACCCGGACGGCAGCCTTAAGGCAGGTGCGGGCAACCGGGGCGCTTACGGCAACGCCCCCACCTACGGTGGCTTTGATCAGATGACGGCCCGTCTGGGGGGCCTCTGGGACTCCATGCTGGGAGAAGGCCGGCGGTTCTGGATCGTGGCGACTTCAGATTCTCACGTGCATTACACCGAGGGGGGCGCCGACTTCTGGCCTGGGGAATACCAGAAGACATACGTGAAGGCTGAGCCGTCCTATGACGACATCCTTGACGGCCTGCGCAGCGGCCGCACCTTCGTGACGTCTGGTGACCTGATTTCCGAGCTGGATGTGACGGCCTCGACTGGACCGTCCAGTGCTGCGACAGGTGGCACTCTGAAACTGGGCGGCGCCAAAGACGTCACGGTCACCATTCGGCTGCGGGACCCCGCGGGCAAAAACTTCCACAATGACGCCCCCGAAGTCAAACGGGTGGACCTGATCGTCGGCCGGGTCACGGGCAAGGTGGCTAGTGCGCAGTACGACAGCGACACCAACCCCACGACAACCGTCGAGCGCCGCCTCAGCGCGGCCGATTGGAAACGCGAGGGCGAAATTGTCACCATGACCTACACACTCAAAAATGTCAGCGCTGACATGTATGTGCGGGTGCGCGGCACCACCACCGACCAGCAGGAACCGGCAGCTGATCCCAAGGGCGAGAACCCCTGGGCCGACCTGTGGTTCTATTCAAACCCCATTTTTATTGAGCAGTAATTGAAGGCCAGCGGGACCAGCTCCAGGCTGGTCCCGCTGCCGTGCCCTGAGAGGTACAGCCACTCACAGACCGCGCCCGCCGCCCTGTGGGGCGTTTTCAAGCTTCGTCTGAGGTACTTTTATGCCGACCATTGTTCTCTCGACCCAAGCGCTCAACCGGATGCTGATCTGGATCTTAGCTCTGGGCCTGGCTGCTGTGTCTGGCCGCGCTGAGGCGCACACCACCTCGGACTATCAACTCGATCTCTCGGTCGAAGGGGCGGCGCTGCAGGGCACCTGGGACGTGATGCTGCCTGACCTAGCCGGAGCCGTTCCGCTCGATGCAGATCAGGATGGCCGGGTCAGCAATGAGGAACTGACCCGCTCGGGGGCCTTGGCGCGGGATTACATGCTCGCCCGGCTCCAGGTCAAGGCCGACGGCCAGTCCTGCACCCTCACGGACCAGGCCATGCAGGTGGGCAAGAAGGATACGGGCCGCTTTCTGCGGTTGCAACTGACTGGGCAGTGTCCGCTGATACCCAGCACGGTTGAGGTGACCAGCCGGCTGTTCATGGACCAGAAGGACACGGCGCTGCACCGTGGTTTCCTGAACTTGGAAGCGGGCGGCCGCGCCTCGACCAGTGTCTTCACCCCGGCGTCCATCACGGCAGAAGTAACGCTGACCCGGCCAGGGGCGTGGCAGAACTTTCTGACCTTCATCTGGTTGGGCATGACGCATATCTGGGCGGGGCTGGATCACGTGCTGTTTCTGCTGACTCTTCTCTTGCCGACCGTACTCAGACGTCAGGGTGGACAGTGGCAACCCGTCGGTCACTTCCGCGAAGCGCTGGTCAGCGTAATCAAAGTGGTCACCGCCTTCACCGTCGCCCACTCCGTGACCTTAACGCTTTCGGCCTTGGGCATCCTGACCTTCCCGTCCCAAGTGGTGGAGTCGGTGATTGCCGCGTCCGTCGTGTTCGCAGCCCTGAACAACTTGGTCCCACTGGTCCAGGAACGGGCCCGTTGGGCGGTTGCGTTTGGTTTTGGCCTGATGCACGGCTTCGGCTTCTCCAGTGTGCTGAGCGAACTGGTGGAAGACCGGCAGGCACTGGTGCAAAGTCTCCTGGGCTTCAACATCGGCGTTGAACTAGGCCAGTTGGCGCTGGTGGCCGTGGCGGTCCCCCTCCTGTTCTGGATTCGGGCTACAGTCTTTTATCGCCGGGCGGTGTTTGCCCCGGCCTCGGTTGGCGTGGCCGTGGTGGCGACCGTCTGGTTTGTGCAGCGGGCGTTACCGGCTGGTTAAGCGGGGAGCGGACTGCTCAATCATCACTGAGCGATGTGAGCGGAGGAGGCCGAAAACCTCCCCCGCTTACGTTGTGTATCACCGCTCCGACGCCGTGACGTCCTGTACAGGGGCCAAACCCAATTGAAGCGTGTACCTGGCTTTGTTGGTGCTCGAACTATCACGTCCAGCGGCTCGCATGACATGGGTCATGTACAGCTGGACCAAGTCTTGCTGTAGTGCTTTTGCCTCCTGTGGGGTGAGTCCCACCGTCACATTTGTATACCAGGCCGCCGATGCCTCTGATTTCAACAGATCTTCTTGACGCCAATCGGGATCGTGATCTGGCGCGGCCTCCCAGTTCAGTGAGCCGTTTGCCTGCTGATACATCCGCACATGCCAGCCGCCCCCCTCACCTACCACCGCTTGAATCAGGCCTCGACCAAACTCCTCGCGCCGCTGACTGTCGTGATGCATGAACAGCGCGAGCAGGGTCTCTGCTTGCAACGCGGTGAACGGCAAGATGAAGCGGTCGCCCACAGCCTGATACCGCTTGACTTTTCGGCCTGGGCCAGACGAGAGCGGCAAACCCTTCAACAGGCCCAGCTCGCTGAGCCGCTCGATTTGATACAGCATCGTGTCTAGCCGCACGCCGGCAGAACGGGCCGCTTGGCTGGCTGAGAGTGCCGACCCCAGAAATGGCCGGAGATATTTCAGCTGATCCCGGTGAGCCAGGACTTGTGCAGCCCGAGGGTCGCCAATGCGATGCCAGTCTTTCGTTGAAAACGACGCTTTCTTTTCGACCATAGTGCGACCTACTTTACTCAAGGCGCATAAAACTCATCTGTGAAACCGATCTGCAGTTCGTCCTGCAGAAGGATTTCCTGCGTCCTAGAGAGGAAGTTCCATGAAGACATTCCATCTGATCGCGCTACCGCTCCTCCTGGCGGCCTGTGCCCAGCCCACGCCACCCACCATCGAGACCCCACCGGGCAAATTTGGTCGCTTGGCTCTTCCAAAAGACGTGTACGACACAGATCTTAAAATGGCTCAAGCCAGCAACGGCTACACCTACGTCACCACCGAAACCGTGGTCGCTCAACTGAACAAGACTGGTCTTCAGTTCCCCGTCACCGGAAGTCTGCCGGAATGGGCGCGTGCTCTGGTGGATAGCCGACACCAACTGACTGCGGGCAGTCTCACCACTGGGCAGCCGATTGACGTAGCGTCCCCTGTTCAAATTACGGCCGCTGAAGGTGAGGCCAGGGTCTCACAGCGCGCGCTCTCTGAACTTGGCAATGCGGTACTGGTGCCTCTGCATTTGAAGGATGGCCGCACGGCTGGTCTGGCTCGGCTGCCGCTCTACCGGGACAATGAAGTGACGACCTCGAATACGGAGTTCATTCTGTTTGAGGAGCCCGTTCAGCGGTTGACCCTGGAAGTAGACGCACGTGAGTTCCGACCGGCAGAGCAGGTGCGTCCAGTGGGCAAGGGTGAACTTACACCACAGCCGACTGAAGATGGACCTTCTGTCCTGTTCGCTGTGGCCATGACGGCAGCTGGCACGTATTCGCCCTTTGATATTCGGTGGGCGATTGTGCCGACTGAAGGTCAAGCCGTCACATTGATTCCGCTGGGGCTCCCCGCGTTCTACACCAGCGGCGGTGAGTATGTTCCCGCATCCGACGAATCAATGTCCTCCGTGGCATCGCTTCGGTCCATACCACCTGAAGAAGCGCAGCGCGTGCAGGACTCGTTCACTCGACCCAGCAAATCACCTTACATGTTTGAAGGCAAAAAAGGACGGCACTTATGATCTGGCTCTCAGCCCGTGTATTGCTCACCACCCTGCTCCTGACTGGCGGCACAGCGTATGCGTGGAAGCCCATTACCCATAATTATTTAGCAGAAGAAGCGCTGCGAGATGCGCTGGACGACGGCTTCGTCACCATTCCCGTGCTGGTCAACGGGGCGCCGCAAAACCCGCCCGTCACGCAAACGTACAGAGTTGATCCTGACCTGCTGCTGGCCCTTCGTGCCAATATCGCCCAGTACCGGGCCGGCGTGCTCGG
Source organism: Deinococcus betulae (assembly GCF_020166395.1). Lineage (NCBI taxonomy): Bacteria > Thermotogati > Deinococcota > Deinococci > Deinococcales > Deinococcaceae > Deinococcus > Deinococcus betulae. The sequence goes on from NZ_JAIQXU010000031.1 coordinate 30,510, forward strand.
GCCAGATGCCTACCCAGATATCGCCACGGGTCAACAGGTCATTCATCCGCCACACTCAGCCAACAAAGACGACGGCTCTGTTCGGAAAGGTTCTGATGACTGGCTCCAGCACTTGTATACCAAAGGGCAACAGTCGCAAAGTGGAGCGGTCAAGGCATTCGTCACCGGCTACCTGACTCACGCAGCAGGCGACGTCTTCGCGCACACCTTCGTCAATGCATATGCTGGCGGTCCATTCGATGTGGATCCACATACCAATGCGGCAAAACATTTGGTGATCGAAGGCTACATGGGCAAGAGAACGCCGAACTTGGTCGAGTATGACTATTCCGGTACGGTCACCAGTGGCCGATTCGATGGCGGACTCAATAACCGAATATTCTATCCGAGCGGAGATTTCAGTATTAGTGGCGTAGAGAATTTCATCTATGATGAGATGATTGACATTTCTCGAAACACATCTCTCAAAACCCTCTATGAGGGTCGAACGAATGTTGCCTCTATTCCATATATTTACTCAAACCTTCGAAATGTTTTGGGTAAACATATTGACTGGTATTATGACGAGAAGAGATCACTAGAGACAAAAATTAAGAATTGTAAATTTTATGATATCTGGTGCATGAACAAGTACAATTTTCTTTACCTCAATCATGTAACAGTGGTTTGGGCGACGAAGGAATATGCAATTGAGTGGCAGCGCGACATTGACGATGGCCTCAAGGAATGGGCCAAGACAAGTCATGAGCTGGCCCTTCAGATGATTTATCCCTCCTCAGACGGCAACCCGGCTAATGCCGGGATTGATACCGACCGACGAGCGAAAGTCAGCGCCATTATCGATGATTATCTGTTCAACCATCTGGCCAGTATGTCGGGTGCCCCGGACCAGGCCGGCCGCGTGGCTTACTGGGTGCTCAAGTTTATTGACGAACAGTTCAATATGCCGGAGTCCATCAAGAAGGCGAAGGCTAATCTGATCGACTTCATGCTCAAGAATGCAACAGGCAAGACCAGGACTGAATGGGAAAGTTACATCACCAGTCCAGAGCAAAAATTTGATCCCGTAATGACGATGGCATACGGCATTGACAAGGACACTCGTCTGCCGCAGCAGGGCACGCTCATCAATCTCCAGCAGATGAATCAGACTGTGCTGAATCTGCCTCTAGACAGCAGTGGTCAACCCGATCCTGCTTACAACCGCCCAGAACTCCGCTTTTCAATTGATAAGTTTTCGCCCGCTTACAATACCCTGATCATGAGCAAATTGGTGCTACTGAGCCCATCTGAGTTCTCCCGCTTTGTCCAGGGATTGCCATTCGAGGGAACCCGGCCCACCTCAGTTCGGCCCAACGCCATGCTGGGTTTCGTGTATTCCCTGGATGGCCGGAAAGATAAGCAAAATCCACGCGTGTTATCAGAGGTCTATGGGGATTGTGGAGCCTATAACGCTGTCTTCAAGCCTCAAATCGGGGATGACCGCTGCACCAACCGAAACACGACGCCCGGTCAATCAGTTCCTGGAAATCCCAGTGGTCTGACCGCAACGCCAGAGGATAGCCGGGAAGTGTCGTTGGCGTGGGTCGCTGGGTCCGGGGCAACTCAGCATACGGTGGAGCGCCGAGCCCTCCCCTCAGGCACGTACGCAGTGATTGCCACTCTGGGTGCAACTGCTCAGGGGTTGACTGATCTGAATGTGCAGCCATCACGGCGCTACGCCTACCGAGTCAAAGCTGGGAACGCGGCGGGCTACAGCACGGGTACCGAAGTCAGCGTGACGACGCCAGCGGATCAGGCGCCTTGCCGTCCCACCGGCACAGCAACCGGCCAACCGTCAAGCAAAACCGACGAGGCCGCACCTGATTTCGTCAAACCCTGCTGAACCCTGATTGAAGGGCCCGCCTCTGACTTCGTGTGTCAGAGGCGGGCTCTTTGAATCTCAGACAAGATCGAGAGACGCTTTCAGCCAGGCATGAACGTTTGAAACAGGAGATAGGCGTTCAAGCCGATAATCAGGGCCGCGATGCACCAGCCAATCCCCTGAACCGCGCGCGAACTGACCAGTTCCCCCATGACCTTCGGCTGAGCCGTAAAGATCAGGAGTGGCACCAACGCGAACGGAATCCCGAAACTCAGGATGACCTGCGACAGAATCAGCGTGTCCGTTGGGTTCAGGCCTAACAGAATCACGGCGAAAGCGGGCAGCATCGTGATCGTGCGCCGCAGCCACACGGGAATGCTGAACTGCACGAAGCCCTGCATCACCACCTGGCCGGCCATCGTGCCGACTGTGCTGCTCGACAGCCCAGAGGAGAGCAGCGCCAGACCGAAGGCGATGGCCGCCGCGCCACCAAGCAGGGGCGTCAGGGTGCGGTACGCCAGAGTCAGATCCGCAATGTCAGTTCGGCCCGACGTGTGGAAGGCGGCGGCAGCCGCCGCCAGCATGCTCATGTTGATCAGGGCGGCCAGCCCCATCGCCAGAAAGATATCGGTGCGCGACATGCGGGCCACCTGCCGCTTCTCGGCGGCGGTATGTGCCGGAATCCGGTTCTGCGTCAGCGCACTGTGCAGGTAGATCACGTGTGGCATGACGGTGGCCCCGATGATCCCAACAGCCAGATAGAGGCTGTCTGGACCCTCGAAGCGCGGCACAAAGCCGCTGAGCGCCTCAATGCCAGGGTGACTCAGCACGATCTGCACGAGATACGCCAGCGCGATCACGAAGACGAACCCGGAAATTGCCAGCTCCAGTGGACGAAAGCCGCGTTTCTGCAGGGTCAGCAGACTGAAGGTGATGATGGCCGTCAAGATCGCGCCCCACAGGAGTGGAATGCCGAACAGCAGCTGAAACGCCAGCGACGCGCCCAGGAACTCGGCTAGATCGGTCGCCATCGCCACCAGTTCCGCTTGAACCCAGTAGGGCCAGGCGAGTCGGGGCCAACGTTCCCTGATCATCTCCGGCAGATTCTTGCCAGTGGCGATGCCCAGTTTGGCGCTGAGATCTTGAATGAGCATCGCCATGAGGCTGGCCGCCAGAATGACCCAGAGCAGAAGGTAGCCGAACTGCGCGCCGCCCTGGATGTTGGTGGCAAAGTTCCCCGGGTCCATGTAGGCCACCGAAGCCACGAAGGCGGGGCCCAAGAAGGGCAGGAGCCGGGCCGCGCCGCGCCGCGTGGAGCGGCCACTCAGGACATCGGTCGCTTCGGTGGTCATCCGCTCATCGAAACTTGGGGCTGGAGACTTCATGCAGAAACCCCCTGGGCCACGCGAACTTGACGGGCCAGCGTGACTGACAGCACCAGGGGTGCGGCGCCGCTGACCTGTACCGTCACCGTGCCCAGCGCTGGACTGGTCTCGAGGAGCGTCACCGTGACGCCCGGCGTGAGGCCGTGTGCCATCAGCCCTTTGAGGGCCGCCGGGTCATGAGGGACGCGCAGGATGCACACAGGTGCGCCAGGGGCAGCCGCAGTCAAACTCACTTCACTCCGGGAAGGAAGGGTTCCGTCGAGTCCTGGAATAGGGTCGCCGTGTGGGTCAAAGGCCGGCTGGCCCAGCCAAGCGGCAATGCGGGCTTCAAGTTTCTCACTGATGACGTGTTCGAGTTGCTCGGCTTCCTCATGCACCTCGTCCAGCGGAATACCGAGGGCTTCATGGAGGTACAGCTCCAGCAACCGGTGATGCCGCAACACTTCGAGTGCCACGGCTTCACCTTCCGGCGTTAGGCGCGCGCCCTTGTACGGGAGGTGGGTCACCAGGCCCTGCTCGGTCAGGCGGCGCAGCATCCCGGTCACACTGGCGGGATTGACCCCAAGCGTGTCGGCCAGCGCCTGCGTGTTCACCGCGCTCTGCTGTCCCAGGAGATAGAGGTATTTGAGGTAGTCCTCGACGGCGGAGGACAGCGTACGGTGCGTCATGCCCCTAATTTAGCTCAGACTAAAACTGGAGGTAGGCTGCGCCTAATACGTCGACCATGAGGTAGTAGAGAAAAGGATAGCCATAGTTTGAGCTGCACCTTGACATTTTTTTAGGTCTGCCTAATATGAAGTATGGTCTCATCTAAAATAAAGTCGTCTGGTCACCGGCGGCTCCCGTGAGTTGGCTGCGCTCGTTCTTGTCGCGGCGCGATGTGCTGCGGGTTGGCGCTGGCGGCGCGGCTGTTCTGGCGGGCAGCGCGGCTCTCGGGCAGGGCCGCACGGCACACGGTGCTGGACATGCTGAAGCGGCTTCTCCCGGCTCAGCGGTTCCAGCCGCTCACGCGGGCCATGGCAACAACCTGATGGTCGGAACCGTCAACCACAAGCGAAACGGCTTCGACCCTATGGCGATGCTCACTGACTGGGACTGGGGCAAAGCCAGCATCCTCCCCAGTGGGCAGACCTTACGCGAGTACACGATGATCGCCCAGAACAAGGACATCGAGATTGCGCCGGGTGTCTTTTTTCCTGCCTGGACCTACAACGGCCGGGTGCCTGGGCCCACCCTGCGCTGCACGGAAGGTGACCGGCTGCGCGTCACCTTCATCAACCAGACGGCCCACCCCCACACCATTCATTTCCACGGCGTGCATGCTGCTGAGATGGACGGCGTGCCTGGGGCCGGCCCTGGAGAAATCCAGCCTGGCGGCCGGTTCGTCTACGAGTTTGACGCCGAGCCGTTCGGCTGCCACCTCTACCATTGTCACGCCACCAGCCTCAAGCGCCACATTCACAAGGGCATGTACGGTGCCTTCATCGTGGATCCCAAAGGTGGGCGGCCGCCCGCGCAGGAGTTCGTGATGGTGCAGAACGCCTTTGACACCAATTTCGACGGGGCCAATGAGATCTATGCGGTCAACACGGTGGGCTTCGAGTTTGCGCGTCGCCCTATCCCGGTGCGCAGGGGCGAACTGATCCGCATCTACCTGGTCAATATTCTGGAATTCGACCTGATCAACTCGTTTCACCTGCACGCGAACTTCTTCAATTACTACGACACCGGCACCACCCTGGAGCCGACCAGCCGCATCGTCGACACCATCACGCAGGCCCAGGGCCAGCGCGGCATTCTGGAATTCAAGTACAAGTTCACGGGCAACTTTATGTTTCATCCGCACATCAGTGAATTCACGGAACTCGGTTGGATGGGCTCGTTCCAGGTGGTCGAGCCAGAGGCGTATCCAGCGGCCTTGAAGGCCGCCGGAGTGGACGACCAGTGGGCGCGGCGCAGCCGGCAGGGCATCGCCGGAGGCCAGTCGTGAGTGCGCCGGCGGCGCCCGCTGGCCGCTGGGCCAGCTTGTGGGGCCTGGCGGTGGTGCCCCTGTTGCTGCTGGGCGCCGTGCTGGCCTACCTCGTGGCCACAGGCGGCGGCCTGAAGACCTTACAGGGCCCGCCCGTCGAGCAGCTCAACATTGGCCGCGTGACCCTGCCGGAACGCGGCGTGATTCAAGTGCAGGTCGTCAATGATGGGCCGCAGACCGTGACGGTGCCGCAGGTCATGGTTGATGACGCCTTCTGGTCGTTCACTGCTGATCCCCCCGGGCCCATTCCCCGTCTGGGCCGCGCCACCTTCATGATTCCGTACCCCTGGGTGGAGGAGGAGGCCCACAAAGTCGCCCTGCTGACCACGCTGGGCACCGTGTTCGAGGCGGAGATTCCCGTGGCCACCCTGACGCCGCAGCCGGGACGCGATCTGTTTCTCCGCTTCGGGCTGGTGGGGCTCTACGTGGGTGTGGTGCCGGTGGTGCTGGGCATGCTCTGGTTTCCCTGGATGCGCCGCCTGAGTGCGGGCGCCATGAACTTCATCCTGGCCCTGACGGTGGGTCTGCTGGTGTACCTCGCCGTGGGCACGTACCTGGACGCCCAGGAGTTCGCGGCGGCGCTGCCGGCCTTCTGGCAGGGCACGCCGGCGGTGCTCCTGATCGCCCTCTTGACCCTGGGTGTGTTGCTGGCGCTGGGAAGCAAACGCCGGACCGAGGAAGCGCCCCTGGGCCTGTCGTACCGGATCGCCACCGGCATTGGACTGCATAACCTCGGTGAAGGCCTGGCCATCGGGGCGGCGTTTGCTCTGGGCGAAGCGGCACTAGGCACCTTCCTGATTCTGGGCTTTACGCTGCACAACATCACGGAGGGCCTGGGCATCGTCGCGCCCGTGGTGCGCCAGCAACCGAAGTTTGTTCAGTTCGCCTGGCTCGCGCTGATCGCGGGCGGGCCGGCCATCCTGGGCACCTGGCTGGGCGGCTTTGCCTTCAACCCGGTTCTGGCGACGGTCTTTCTGGCCGTGGGGGTCGGCGCCATCGTTCAGGTGGTGTGGGAGGTGGGCCGCCTGGTGGCGCGCAATACGGCGGCGCTGGGCGCACCGCTGGTCGGCTGGTCGACCCTGGGCGGGTTCACGGTCGGGGTCGCCCTGATGTACTTCACGGCGTTCTTCGTCAAGTTTTAAAGGGAAGGGGCCCAGGGAAAGACGCTCTGGGTCTCTTGCCTGGCTTTATATATGAATGTATGCTCAGATATGGAATCTCAAGTGTCTTATCCGGCGCTGTTCGCCCTCACGCTGCTCTACCTGCTGCTCGCGTTCGTCTGGCGCTCGGTGCTGGTCTGGCGGCAAACGGGGGCCAATCCGTACGTGTTGCCCCAGGATGATAGTCCGCAGGGATATGTGGGCGCGGGCATGCGCCTGCTCATGGCTGCTGTCCTGCTGACCACGGGGGGACTCGCCGCCGCGCCCCAGGCAGCGGCGCTGGTAGGGACGCTGCCCTGGTTGGTCAGCCCCGCGCTTCAGGGTGGGGGCTGGCTCCTGATGGCCGGTGCCCTGGGGCTGACCGTGGTGGCCCAGGCCCAGATGGGCGCGTCCTGGCGAATCGGGCTGGATGCGCGGGCGCGGACCGCTTTGGTGCAAAGCGGCGTGTTTGCCCGCTCGCGCAATCCGATCTTCCTGGCCATGCGGCTCATGCTGCTGGGTCTGTTCCTGGCCGCGCCACAGGCGGTGACCCTGACGCTGCTGGTGGCGGGGGAGGTGCTGATACAGGTTCAGGTCCGGCTAGAGGAGGCCTACCTGCACGGCGTGCATGGGGAGACGTATGTCGCTTACCGCGCGCGGGTACCGCGCTGGCTGTGAGCTGCCTCCGACGAGACCGTGGCGGCCCTCTGGCGGAGGCAGACAGCTGCAGCACACGCACGCCACTGTGCCGTCAGACCGCGCTGGCCAACGTCCCCATGAACGGGCTGGTGAAAACCCGATTCTCCGGCTCATTGCTACTGCAATGCCACTACCGAACCACACGCGAAAGGGCGACACCTGACTGCCGAAGCGCAGAAGTGAGGGCGTTCTCTGCTTGTCGTCTAGAACGCAGAAAAGCCATCTGGCGCTGACCAGCGCTGGCGACCAGATGTCGTTTGCTCTGAGGGTCAGGACGCGAAAACCGGAACGCTACAGTGCCTTTACTCCACGCGTCACGATTCAACCGGACTCACCCACACGCGCGGCCTCTGGAGGTGTCGTTTCACAACCTGACCCCACGTGCGTCCACAGGTCACCAGCGGCCCTGCTTCGCCAGGCGCTTCCCCAGACTGTCGCTCGTGAGGCGACCGACGTTCTCGTTTCACGGAGTTCTCTGATGGCCTATACCATCCCCCAGGCGACACGGCCTTTCACGGCGGCGGAGCAGGCGCTCAGGCCGCGTGCCCAGCAACAACTGCTTCAGAAACGGTTGAACGCTCACACCCTTGAGCAGCGGGGCGAGCAAGCATTCCGCCGCGCTCTACGCAGCACCGAGCAGCCCCTATTCTTTGCCGCGCCGCCTCCTGTCCATACTGCTGCGCCGCTCCCTCCGCCGTCAGCGCCTCAGGTGATCCCAGCCTCCCTGGATACTGCGATGGAACGTATCCGACGCCCCGGGCCGGGACACTCGGCACAACGCATTCATGGTCTACCGCGCACTGGCCCAGGCGGTCTACGCGCTGATCCAGGTGCGGGCGCAGCAGCACATGCACACGACCACGTACACCTTCTTCACCGTGCTGGACCTGCTGCCCGTCGTGACTGGCCTGTCCAGTGACCAGTGTGAACGCGCCACCCGGCGCCTGCAGGACCTCGGCCTGATCTACAAGACCTCCGGGGCCTTGCCCACCCAGACGACCAGGACGCGCCACTACCAGGGCGGCACGTGGGTACCGACCACCTTCCTCAACGCGGAGACTGGCGAGAAGGTCTCCACGCACGCCTGCGCCGGCACGTGGGTGGCGGTGCTGCTGCGCCCTGCCCCAGGCATCAAGGCTAGGGTCGTCAGCCATGAATTGCCGCCCTGCCCCCGGGATCTGACCACCGACCGCAAAACGGGGCGCACCGCTTGGCAGCGCCTGCAGGAAGCCAAGATCAAAGTGCGGGAGTCAATACTCTTTTCAGGAGATAAGTTCGATATCACTTCCCTGTTCCAGTGGTCGTTACCAGAAAGCAACCAGAAATCCCTGGGTACTATAGATTCCCGCACTTCCGTGTTGGGAGACGCGCAGACGCCGCAGGAGCTGGTGTGGAGCCTCAGCCGCATCGCTAGCGTGCACCCACATCACCGCCGCGAAGCCGTGCAGGAAGGTGCAGCCTGACTGGTTCAACTGCTTGATGACGCTGGATGGGAACGGCACTACTACCGTGTGCTCTGGCGGGCCACCGAAGCAGAATTCCGGGGGCACCCAGCCTATACGCGACTCGCTGCGGCGCTCCAACCCACTCTGATCTCCAAAGCGGAACTCGGCCTGTCGCGACCAGGCGCGTGGCTCATGCATCAACTGCGTGAATCCACGTGAAATCTGCGTAAGCGACTGCGGTAGGTCACGGATTTCCAAGAGCACGATCTGAGGACAACGTACTTGGTGGCAAAACCACAGCACGTAGAGACCCACAGTTCGTTGAGGACAGTGTTTGCCGGAAGTGGGGTCGCCCGCTGGATTCTTTGACGTGTTCAGCAGTGAAGCGAAACTGGAGAGGCAAGAGAGGACGTCTAGCGTCGGAAAAGGCGCGATAATTACGCGGAATGACTACTGCCGAGTCCACCATCACACTGCCAGACGGCATGATTTTTGATTACATCACCAACAAGCCTGTCAAGGACTCTGCCAAAGAACAGGTGCGCCAGCGCACGGCGCACGCCATCCCCAGAGAGTTCGGCATCAGCCTCGCTGACATGACGATTGACTTCCCCATTCCGGTGGGTGGCCGCAAACGTAAGGCGGACCTCGTCGTGTTCTCGCATGGGGTGGACCACACGCTCGAAAACGTGCAGCGTATCGTGCTCGTTAAAGCGGAACCCACCAAAAAGAGTGCCGCTGGCCTGCGAACGCACGAACAGGCCGAAGAGGACCTGCGCGAACTGGAAGAGCTCCTGGCGGCGACCCCGAACGCCCGATACGGGATGTGGACGAATGGAATGGAATTATTCTTCCTCGAACGGTATTCCACAAAGTTCGAAGAGCGCTTTGAGCCGATTGCCGACTGGCCTATGGGTGATGAGAGCCTCAGCGACCAGAACTTCGCGAGTGTGCAGCGGCTGCGCCGGGCAGACGCAGAAATGCTCCGCACGACTTTCCGCCGCTGTCACAACTTCATTCACGGGAACGAAGGCATGCCCAAAGACGCCGCCTTCTGGCAATTCCTGTATCTGATCTTCGCGAAGATGCAGGACGAACGTGCTCCCCGCACCGGCCGGCGCTTCTTCGCTGATCCTCGGGAACCTTACGATCCGGCCGGTCAGCAGAAGATTCGTGACCGCGTCATTCCCCTGTTCAATGCTGTGAAGAAAGACCACCCGGAGATCTTCAAAGGGGATGAGCAGCTCATACTCAGCGACCGGGCTCTGTCGTTCATGGTGAGCGAACTCGGCCGGTATGAGTTCACCCGCGCGGAAATCGACGCAAAGGGCGCCGCGTACCAGGAGATTGTGGGCACAAACCTGCGCGGCGACCGCGGGCAGTACTTTACCCCGCGCGGCCCGATCAAATTGATGGTCGACATGCTCAATCCGCAGCCGCACGAGAAAGTTCTTGACCCGGCCAACGGCACAGGCGGGTTCCTCGTCTCTACCCTCGACCACATCCGTCACCTACTTGAGGACGGCCTCGATCCCAGCCAGACGGAAGACCAGAAAACCGTGCAAGCCAAACTGGCCCAGTACGCCAGTCAGAACCTCTTTGGAGCAGACTTCGATCCCTTCCTGGTTCGGGCCACAATCATGAACGTCGTAATGAGCAGCTCGGGCGAGGTGAGGCCCAACATTTACAACATCAACAGCTTGGAATTTCCTGGAGGCCACCTCAGCGGCACCGCAGAAGCCCGCCAGCACATTCCGCTGGGCAGCATTGACGTGCTAATGGCCAACCCACCCTTCGGCAGCGACATCCCCATCACTGACAAGAACATCCTGCAGCACTATGACCTGGCGTATCAGTGGAAGAAACAGGACGACGGCTCTTTCATGAACACCGGCAACCCGCAAAGTAGCGTCGCGCCGGAAGTTCTGTTTGTGGAACGCTGCATCAAATGGGTGAAGCCCGGCGGTCGCCTCGGCTTAGTGCTGCCTGACGGCATCCTCGGGAACCCCGGTGACGAGTACATCCGCTGGTGGATCATGCAACACACATACGTCCTGGCCAGCGTTGACCTGCCCGTCGAAACCTTTATCGTCGAAGCGAACGTTAACATCCTGACTAGCCTGCTCCTGCTGCGCCGCAAGACCGAAGCCGAGCGGAACTCGGAAATGTTTTCGCCGATTCCCTTCGAATACCCCGTCTTCATGGCGGTCGCCGAGAAAGTGGGCTTCGACCGCCGAGGCAACACGTTGTACAAGCGTCACCCGGACGGCGAAGAAATCATCGAGGAATACGACGAGGAACAGGATGTGCGGATCGCCGGACGAACCGAAACTCGCACAGTTCGCAGACGCCGCAAACTGCTGGATAACGACCTGCCTGTCATTGCGCGGAAGTACCACGAATTCCGCGCGCTGCACCCCATGCCCAGCGCCCTGGACGAAGCATGAAAATCGGGAATCCACATCGACCTGTCACGAGTGCTTGGCTGACGAAAGAAGGACACCGCCTGGATGCCCCGCCTTTCCTTTCGGGAGCGGTTGAAGCCCGAGTGTTGCTAGATAAATTAACGGTACCAAAGCAGCGCCTTAGTGATGTGACCGCTGGTTATAACGGAGGTATATATAACGGTCCCCAGTTCAAGCGGAATTACGTGACCAATCAAGAGCACGGTGTGCCATTTTTAGGAAGCTCTTCGATGCTACAGGCTGATTTAGGCGACTTGCCACTCATCAGCAAGAAATTGGCGAACTCACCAAAACTCCTGCCCTTACATGTTAAGGAGGGAATGACTCTCATTTCCTGCTCCGGCACGATTGGTCGAACAGTATATGGGCGATCCGAAATGGTTGGCCTGCTCACTTCACAGCACATCATGAAGGTCGTGCCCGATCCGTCTGCTATCCTACCAGGCTACTTGTATGCATATCTGAGTAGTAGATTTGGTAAAATATTAATAACAAGTGGAACCTACGGCGCAATTATTCAACATATTGAACCAGAGCATATATCAGAACTTAAAGTCCCGCGATTTGAATCGGATTTTGAGATGCGTATACACGAGATGATTGAGGAGGCTGGTCATTTGAGAAGTAGCAGCGCTAAACTTATTCAGACTATATCTGAAAATTTTTTAAGATATATGGCTTCAGACATCGAAGCAGAGACAGATAGCATCAATCTGGGCTTCCCATCATCTAATAAAATTTTGAAGAGAATGGATGCATCTTTCCATAGTGATAAACATAATTCGGTAATTCAATCGATTTCTACGGTGAAGCACGTTATGCTGGGCGATATATGTCATGATATAAATGAACCGCCTAGAATAAAACGCACTATAGTAGATAAAGGCGAATGGAGTGTGCCATTCTTTGGCACTTCCGCAATAATGAATGGTGAGCCAGAACCTAGCTACTATGTTAATAGGAAAAATTTAAGTGACTCATTTATAGTTAAGGAAAATCACATACTATTGCCAAGGTCTGGCCAAGTGTCAGGCATTATAGGATGGCCGATAATGCCTGTTGGGACGGTTAAGCTGGGAGCGGTTTCAGAAGATGCAATTAGAATCGTAATGCCAAATATTGACCAAGCATGCTTCGTGTTTCTATTTTTGAGAACCCGGTTGGGCCAAACACAACTAAAGTCTAGGGCTTTTGGTAGTTCTATTCCCCACCTTAATCCAAAGGAAGTCGGTCAAGTACTCGTACCGTGGCCATCCGACTCCGAGGTTGAAGCGATCGGTAGTGAAGTTTTTCGCGCTATCCAGATGCGAGATAGAGCCATCGGCTTAGAGGCATCTGCACGTCATTTGATCGAGCAAGCAATTGAGGAGAACTATGTGCCACCCGAGGTCTAGACTGCACTGAGATCACTCCCGAGGTGCACCTGTGGCTCATGTGTTTCCAGTTGGTCAACCAGTCAACGACGCCGAGCGCAGGGCCATTGCGGCCCTGCGCGACGGCTTACCGGACGATTACGTCCTGATCCATAACTTCGAGATCGACTATCAGAATCAGGTTTTTGAGGTCGACCTGGCGATCATGGCTCCGCATGCGCTCTATATCGTAGACATCAAAGGCACGCGGGGCCGCATTGACGTAGTGGGTGGAAAGTGGCTCCCAGATGGCCGGGCACCCTTCCCGTCTCCGCTGGCGAAGGTGCGGCATCACAGCAAGGTGATCAAGGATCTCGTCAAGAAGTATGGCGAGACCCGTGGCTTTGATATGTCGGCCATGTACACCGACGCGGCGGTGATCCTGACGGCGCCGGACGCCCATCTGGTGGACACAAGCGAGCGCGACGCCCTGCGGACTGTTCGCCTCGCGGACGCCCCTGCTTATTTCCAGGATCGGTTAACCCTGCCGCACTGGGTGAATGGTGAGATGCAGGGGCTCTACCGCGTGGCGTCAGGGGCCTTCGAATCGGTGCTGCAGGTGCCGCCTGAGAAGTCCCTACGGTTCGGCTCCTGGCTAGTGGATGATCACCTGGGGTCAGGGCCGGATTTCGAGGAGTACCGGGCGCACAATGAATTGGCGTTGGCGGGTCGCTCTGCTCGGTTGCGGGTGTACCGTCTGGATAATTACCTGCCGGTTGAGGAGCGTTCGTTGCAACGCGCTCAGTTGATGAACGGTTTCCAGATGCTTGAGCGCCTTCCGCCGCACCCAGCAGTGCTGCCCGCTCGGGAGTTCTTCGAGACCCCGGACAGCGACGCGTTCGTTCTCGTCACCGAGGACCCTGCAGGTCGCGCGCTGCTGCTACACCTGCGCCGACCGGACCTGCCGCTGACGTTCGATCAGAAGATCCGGGTGGCGAAAGATCTCCTGGGCGGCCTAGCACATGCCCACGCCTATCATGTGGTACACCGGGCAGTCACCCCAGACCGTATCCTCGTGACGCCGGACGGCACTTCGCAGCTGCTGGGCTTTGAATATGCCCGTCTGGAAAGCGACGAACGCCGTGAACACACGCGGGCGTTGGGCCTCCTTGAGGACGTCGAGAAGCCTTACCTGGCACCCGAAGTGCTTGATGATCCCAGTGGCGCGACGGCCAGAAGTGACGTGTTCTCGGCCGGCATTGTCCTGTACGAGTTGTTCACAGGCGAGCTGCCCTGGCGAGACGTGACCGAACTGCAGGAACGGGCCGGTGTGTTCGCCGTGAAGCCCAGCGAGTTGCGCGCAGACTTACCCGTGTGGGTGGACGAGTGGCTTCAGCTGCTCTGCCGGGTGGACCCAGCGGACCGCCCCACGGCAGCGGAGGCCCTAAGCGCCCTGGAGACGCACCTCAAGCAGGTGGCAGTGACTGACGTGACCCAGCCCACGCTGGACACCGTGGGCGAGCCGAACTACATGGATCTCCCAGCGAACTTCCGGCTGTCAGAGAAGTTCCGTGTGTTGGGCCGTCTGGGCAAACCCGGGTCGTTCGGCGCGGTGTACGCGGTGGTGGATACCTTCGGGGACGTCAAACGCGCCATCAAACTTCTGCGGCCGGACCGCAGTGCTCAGCTGGAGCGCCTGAAGACGGAATACAAGACCCTGCTGAACTTGCCGGAGCACCCCCGCGTCGTGCGGGTGTACGGCGCGGAGCAGTTCCCGAACAAGATCCTCTCGCTGGTATTCGAGTTCGTGGACGGCCATGACATCGGGGCGCTGCTGGAGAATGACGGGCGCCTGGCGGCCAGCGACGTGCTGATTCTGGGGCGTCAGGTGGCCGATGGCCTGCGGCACATGCACGCCCATAAGGTCTTCCACTGCGACATCAAGCCGCGGAATCTGATGTGGTCGAGCGGCGGCGTCAAAATCATCGACTTCAACGTGGCCGTGCGGACTGACCTGGTGGACGAAGATCACTTGGGCGGGACCCGGCGGTATTTACCGCCGAATGCGGATACGACAGATCTGTCTCCAGAAGCCCTGGCGGACCGGGACGTCTTCGCGCTGGGCGTGACGCTGTACGAGGCGCTGTCGGGCGTATACCCGTGGGATCCGTCCAGGACCCCAGCGGCCGGGCGCGCGCCGCGGCCCCTGACAGAGTTGTCCGGCCTGACGGACCTGGACGAGGACTTCGCTGGCGTGCTGATGAAAGCCATTCATCCTCAGCGCACGCAGCGATACCCCACGGCGGAAGCCTTGTTCCAAGCGCTGACGGGCGTGCGGGACACGCGTCGCCGCGCCCTCCCGGTGCGTACGCCAGGGCCAAAGCCCCTTCCGGACAACCTGCTGCAGCCGGAGCAGCCCAACACAAACCCATTCGTGGTTCACCTCAGCACCCTGTACAGCCAGAGCCGCCGGAGCAACAGTGGCACCCGTGGCCTGTCTGAGTACGGGAACCTGACGTACGCCGCTACGGCCCTGGACCGCGACCTGCTGCCGGCCGTACGGGACGGCACGTACCGTCTGGTGATTGTCACTGGCAACGCTGGAGACGGGAAGACCGCTTTCCTGCAGCAGTTCGAAAGTTCAGCCCGACGCGAGGGCGCCGCCGTCACGCCGCTGCACAACGGCTTCCGTGTCGAGTGGGGCGGGCGCAGCTTCCTGGCCAACCTCGACGGCAGTCAGGACCAGGACGGCCAGTTGAACGACGAGGTCCTACTGGACTTTTTCGCGCCGTATAAGGATGGGGCCGCGCCCATCAGTGAGTCTCACACCCGCCTAATCGCCATCAACGAGGGCCGGCTTATGGATTTCCTCACCACGCACCATCAGGCTTTCAGCACGCTCCGCGCCAGCGTCGAAGATGGACTGCGTTCCGGCCTGCCTCAGGGAGACACGGCCGTAGTGAACCTCAACCTGCGCAGCGTCGTGGCCCAGGTGCCGGTGATCGAGGGCAGCAAGGTGGAGTCGGCGCAGATCCTGTCGATCTTTGACCAGCAGCTGATAGCGCTCACCAACCCGGCGCTTTGGGCCGCCTGCGAGGGATGCGACCTGAAGCTGCAATGCTACGCCTTGCACAACGCCCGGACCTTCAACGATCCCACCAACGGCAGCCGCGTTCGGGAGCGGCTGCGGACGCTCTACACGCTGGTGCACCTGCGGGGTCGCCTCCACATTACCCTGCGTGACCTGCGGTCTGCGTTGGCGTTCACGCTCACGTCGGGTCGCGACTGCGACGAAATTCATGACCTGTACCGGCAACGCGAGACGCGCCCGTACCTGCAGGGCTTTTACTTCAACGCCTGGATGGGCGGGGACGACAACGCGGACCGGCTGCTGAAGGAACTGGCGGAATTGGACGTGGCGCGCCTGAATGAGCCTCAGCTGGACCGGTCGTTGGACTTCCACTTGGACCAGAGCCACCGGCTGTTCACCTTTGACGGCCGCACAGAGTTTGACCGTGAGGTCCTGAACACGCTGTTTGCATCCCTGCCGCGCCTGGCCGGGACCAACCCTGAGCAGCTGCGTGAGCGCTTCAACATCCACCGCACGTACGTCGCCAGCATGCGGCGGAAACTCTTCTTCGAGCGGCGAGATCAGCAGTGGAGCGACATGATTCCGTTCCGGTCCGGGCAGCAGCTACTTGAGCTCCTGCAAGCGGGCGCCGAGAAGATGAGTCAGGCCAAAGACGGCCTACTGCGGGCGCTGAATCGCAGTGAAGGCATCATCAATCCGGCCATGATGACCGGGCAGCTGGCCCTTCAAGTGCGGGAGGTCGAGCGCGGCGCCATCCGGAGTTACCGCCTCTTCCCGGCGGACCGGATGATGCTCCGCGCGCAGGACACTGCCGACCGGGCCAAATTCGTGGAGCACACGCCCACGGGCCTGACCCTCGATTACCGCGAGGAGGACCACTCCGCGCAACTGGTAATCAACCTCGACACCCTGGAAATGCTCGGACGCCTGAACGTCGGGTACGTCCCGAGCGTCGAGGAGCGGGAAGGCCGGTACCTCAGCCTGCTGGCCTTCAAGAACGTCCTGGCTTCGCGGCCCTACGACGAAGTCCTCCTCGCCGTCACTGACGAGGAGCTGTACCGCCTTAACCGCAAGGAAGGCGGCGGCTTAACCCTCCGTCCGGCCACCATGGAGCTTTGAATGTCACTGACCCTGACGAAAACCGACAAGGACTTTGTGTACAGCAAGGTCACCCTCATGGACTTCAAGCCCGTCTCCATGGAACGTGTGCTGGTCTCCTTCCTGGCTCGACTGCGCAACAACGGCAACACCAGCACTGTGATTCGGCGTGAAGGCGTCGAGCTCACGATTCCAGGACTGGTGGAGGAGTATCTGAACAACCCGGAGCTGTTCGAGGGATTTCAGGAACACAGAGACGTCGTGCTGAGTTGGTTCGAAACCCACCTCGTGGACATCGTGAACCGCGGCAAGAAGAACGCCGCGTTGGCCTCCCCCCGTCCCCTGCACGGGTACGTCTACCGGTTCCGCAATGCGAAGTACTCCAAGGTTTATGGCATCGACCGGCAGCTCTACGAACTGCTGTCCTCCGCTGGCCGGGAGGGGCAGCTGGCCTTGAGTTCCCTGCGGGCCTTCTTCTTCCCTGAGGAAGACCCCATGACCGGTGCAGCGACCCGCCAAGCGTCTCTGGTGGACGTTGAAACGGAAACGCTGCAGTATCTCAAAGATCAGGTCAAGCGCGACACGGCGACGAAAGACCGCGAGATGAACTTCAAGCCGCTCTGCTACGTGGCTCCCAAGGTGCTGGCGGAGGATATCTCCCGGCTGTTGGCATACCGGAACCATGTGCCGCGCAGTGTGATGGTCGAGTACCTAGTCACCTTACTGGGGTTCCACCTGGGCCTGTACCTGCTGCGCATGATTCACGTGGTGCCCCGCATGGTGGAAGCCCGAGGGGAGCTGGGGCTCTGCGGCCACGGTGACCGCTGCCGTTGTCGCCAATCCATGCTCGTTGACGTGGCCGGCCTGCCGAGAACCAGCATGGCCCGGTTAGCACAACAGAGCATGCAAAACCATATCGATCAGATTCCTGTGTTCATCCGCGCCAACTTCGCGGCCCGCAAACTGGAAGATTACGCTGCCCAGCTCCGTAAAACGCGGGGCCTGACGCTCGAGAGCCTCAATGACGTGCTGCGCCTTAGCCACGACCAGTTCATGCCGGACCGAGAAGGCTATTTCCAGAATCGGCTGGGGCGCCTGCTGGACGATCAGCCCGAAGATGAGCTGCCGCCGGAGCAGCACCGGCTGCTGCAACTGGCCACCTCCAATATGGACAAGTATCTGGAGCTGATTGTGTTTGAACGGTCGGACTATCATCGGAAATTCGTACAGAATGCCATTGACTCGTTCTTCTTTAAGAACTCGGCTTCGGCTTTGATTGTCCAGCCCAGTGGCTTTGGCGCGCCCAGACGCTTCGTGCTCGGAGGGCGAATCCTTGAAGTGCTTCTGCAGATCATGCTGCTCAAACCTGGTGGTCAGTACGGTTTCCATACGGGGCCGCTGCGCTTCACAGAGCTTCTGGATGAACTCCGGGAACGCTACGGCATTTTCATTGACCGGCTCCCAGAGGAACTGGGCGACGCCAGCGTGAGTGATCACGCGGCCCTGCGCGGGAATATCGACGCCATGAAGGTCCGGCTGCGCGAGCTGGGCTTCTACCGCGACCTGTCGGACGCCAGCGCCACCCAGTTCGTCACGCCGCGCTACACCGTGGCCAAGACGGGCCGCTCGAAAGGGACCGCATGACGCGCGTCAAGAAAGGCATGCGCGCCATAACGGCCGACGATATGAACACCCTTCTGGCCTCTCTGCTCGCGCCAGCGCTGCTCTCGCTGGTTGGCCACCGCGCGCCCGGCCACTGCATGCGCGTGACGGACCTGAATCCCGATCTCGCCCGGCAGATCTGCGCGCAGCTGCACCAGACGCAACCGGACGTTGAGGTGTACGTTCTGGTGGGCGAGCAGCCCGAGCACCTGAATGTCCAACCCTACGGGGTGACCGGCACTCGCCTGGTAGAACTACGCAACCCGCTGTCCGATGGGTCCTTACGCCCGCCATTGCTCGTCTTCATTCCGGCCGGACTGCACGCCTCCGCGGAAGACAGCTTCAGCGTCGCGACCTTCGAGAACATCACGTTCCCCCACCTGTACGAAGACGCGCGTGACCTGCTCCTCAGCGGGTTTCCCATGCACACCCGGACGCTGACCGAGGCGGTCCTGACCCTCAATGAGGCCAAGCCCAGCCGCGTGGATATCGTCCGGTACCTGCTGACCATCGCCTTGAATGAGCACGACCCGAGTGTCGTGGGCGCCGCGCTCTACGAACTGCACCTGCTGCCTGACTTCAAACTCCACGTGGCGGGCGACGCCCTGGCCCTGCGGCTACGTCAGAACCTGGACAAGGCCAAGATCATCCTTGATCAGAGTCAATCGGAGCGGCACCGGGCCCTGAACGTTGGTGTCACCGATCTCGCCTTCCGCAAACACATTGCCAACTCGCTGATGGACTTCCGCACTGAAGGCGTCGGGGCGTGGCTTAGGCACATCGCCACGGACCCCGCGCTGTGGCCCCTGGCGTTTGACCGCTGGCCGCTGCCCGACGCCGTCGCGCAGGATCGGATTTTCATTCAGATCACCGGCACCACCCTTCCTCAAGCCACTGAGGGCATGCTGGGCCTGCAGGCCGGTGAGCCGTACCTGCCCATCGGTGACGGGGCCCTCAAAAAATTCAGGATTGATTTCAAAACCGACCCTGCGCCGAGTCAGCTGCCGAAGATCTCCAAGTTCGTGCTGGAGATCATCTCGCAGGACCAGGGTCCGGTCGGCGTGCTCACCACCCGCAAAGCCTGGCCCAAAGGGGACAAAGCGTACGCCGAGTTCGCGATGACCAAACTGGCCCGGGCGGAGTGGGGACCGGGCCTGCACTACGTTCGCATTCGGCCCTATGCCGCAGACGGCAGCATCATTGACCTCGTCGACGAAGACAACGTCAAACTCCCCTGGGGCGGCAGTCAGGAAGACGAGTCGCGTACATACCCCAATGAACAGTGGTTCTTCGTTTCCTCCGACGCGGAACCGGATGACGCTCCGCCGCAGCGGGCCATCCCGCGCCTCCCCAGCCTGACGGCGGCCTGGCTACAGCTGAAAGCCAGCGAGAACGCTCAGCAACGCAAACGCCCGGTCGCGCTCGAACGCCTCACTTACAAAGGCGAGGACAGTGTGTTTGAAGCCTTCTTCGGTCGAGATGGCCTGCGGCACATCATGGCCCCCACGCAACTGGCTGAGCTGGAGCGCCAGATCATGACGCTGGCTCCCCAGGAGCGAGTGAGCGTGCTGACCACCCTGCCTAAGCAGCGTACGTCCATCCTGTCCAGTGACCCGGTCCCTGACTTGAGCCTGAGTCCGGCCACGCGGGCATACCTGACCGAACGGCAGCGCATGCTGGAGCGAATCCGCGGTTCACACGGCGACGGCCTCGTGGCCGCGCTGGACTTCCAGGACCCGGAGGTGCAGCAGGCGGTGCGGAGCCTGGTGCAGACGTATCAGGACGTCCTCCAGGCCCTCTGCCTGCGCGGGGATCAGGAGGCGCTGGTGGAACTGCGCCAGGTGTTGACCTGGGACACGCTGCGCACCCTGATTTCTCAGCAGCGGTCGCTCAAGGACGTGCTGTTAATCGCGCCCACCCACCCCCTAAAACTGCTCTGGAGCGCCAGCTGGGCTTGCCTGGGCCAGCAGTGGACGCAGGAGGCCTTGCCGCCCGCTGTCCGGGAATTCTACTTCACCAGCCTGCGGCCCCACGCCTTTCCGGTGCTGGGCAGCACGGGAGACGGCAGCTTGATGGTGCCGGTCACGGAACTGGCCCCCGGGTGGACCCTATGCACCGCCCCGGCAGAGCGCGACCCGCGCGGGATACTCAGTGACCTCTGCGCGGGCCTGCAACTGCCCGAGCCTGTAGGTGAAGACGGGCTGCGGGCAGAGGAACTCGCCCGCCGCTTCAGGCGGTACCTAATTCAGCACCCGTACCTCAGCGTCCTGGCCATCAATGCCTTCAACGCCGGACAGGCGGGCCTGCTGGCGGACGCGCTCGTGCTGCTGCAGAAGTCACCCGAACTGCGCGACATGGCTTACGACGTCCGGTTGTTCGTGGACGATCCGCTGGCAGCCGGCGTGGGACAGGGTCTCCTCAACCTGCTTAATCACGGTGGGAAGACCACGGACCGCAACGCGGAAGCGTTCGGCATGTCAACCGGCGACACGCTGAGGCCGAAACTGGGTCTGGCCATCCGGCCTTTCAGTGAGTTCCAACGGGACGGCCGCCAGCACACCGCCCACGTCTCGTTGCTCTTTGATCTCTTTCCAGCCGGGGAAATCAAAGCGCAACCCGCCCGGGATGAGGACCAGCTGCTGCCCTTCCACGGACTGATGCAGGATTTCAGTACCCAGTACACCGAAACCGATGAACTGGCTCGGTGGGAGCGGCAACCTGTTTTCGGCACCGCAGAACCGATCACCGGAGATGATCAGCTGACGCCGTACCTGGGCAGCCTGCCTAAAGCGTTGTCCGCTAGCTTTACGGCAGTCGCCACTGGCGAGTACCAACCCCAGCTCAAACCCACCGTGACCCTCACGCTTGGGTCCGAGCAGCGGGCTCTCCTGCACCAGATTCACGAGGTCAGCGACTGGGTCATCACCATCGACCGGAACCTCGGCGTCGAGTTCTTCGACCATGGCCGGGAAGAACGCCCCGAGTACCTGATTGACCACGCCTCGAAAACGTCCAGCAACTTCCAGTTGGTGGTCAGTTCCCGCGAGAACGAAGAACTTGAGGTGATGCTGCGCCCGGTCCTCAAAGAGTACGGCCTGCCGCAGGGCCGGGCGCTGGCCACCCTGACGGCCCTACACGCCTTGTCCGGTCGGCTGGCCCTGAAGCTGCTCTCCACCAGCAACGAGCAGGCGGAAGTCCTGGGACTCGCGTTGGCCAAGCTGTTCCTGGAATACCAGGGCGCCCTCCACAACCAATTGATTGTTCCCCTCGACACGCACCCCGAGCTGAACCAGGCCGAGGACGCCTTGGACCTCCACGTCCGCCGCACTGACCTCGCCTTGATCGACCTAGACGCGGAGACCCGGACCATCACCGTGCGCCTAGTTGAAGTGAAGTGTTACCGGCACGTGCACGGGTTGTTAGGCTACGAGCAACTCAAGCTCAACATCGCCGAGCAGGTCAGGGACAGCGAAGTGCGCCTGCAGCGCCTATTCGCCCCTCAGCGCAAGGAGACCCACCCGGCGCTGGCTCCACTCCGGGCGCGGCAGTTCGCGCAACTGCTCGCGCCGTACCTGGACCGTGCGCAGCGGTACGCCCTGATCGAGCAGGGCGCCTATGACAGCGGTCACGCCCTCCTCAGCACCTTGGAAGAGGGATACGAACTTCACTTCGAGCGTTCCGCCGTCATCTTCGACTTCAACGCCGATCAGTACGAAATGACCGTGGAAAGCGGCATCGAATATCACCGGGTCGGTTTTGACGCCATTCAGGACCTTATGTCCATCGCCCCGGAGCAACGCGGGCAGGCTGTAGACCTGGCCCTCACGGAAACGTCGACGCTCCCCAAACTCAACGACGTCAGTTTCCAGCCCAGACGAAGGAGACAGTCCACCGGAGAGAACGAGCCGCCGTTCGAACCGCAGGATACGCGCGAACCACCCAGCCCTTCTCCTGACCAGCCAGCCGTGCCGCCCACCGGTGGTCCGGCGGATGAGCCCCCAGAACGTGAAGCGCGCGTGGCCCCGGTGCTCCCTCGGTCCCCAAAGACGCCACCACCTGCTGTACCTGTGGATCCTGTGTCAGTGGCTGAGACGCCCGAAGCACCGGTCGCCGACGAGCGTCCCGTACCGGTACAGGTTACGCCGGTAGTGGAATCACCTCCGCAGGGCCTGACCTACGACTTTATCCTCGGATCGACAAAAGACACGCCTCAGTTCGGTCTGTTGGGTGAATACGCTGGTCGCAAAGTCGCCCTGGACCTGAACGAGACCCACACGATCAGCCTCTTCGGCGTTCAGGGCGGCGGGAAGAGCTACACGCTGGGCACCATTATTGAAATGGCGACCATGCCCATTCCTGGCATCAACCAGTTGCCTTCGCCCCTGGCTTCGGTGATCTTCCACTACAGCAACACGCAGGAGTATGCCCCGGAGTTCGTGAGCATGAATCAGGCGAACACGGAAGCCCAACAACTCGCCATGCTGAAGGCAAGGTATGGCGCGGATGGGCACCCCCTCCAGGACATCCTGCTGCTGGCTCCACAGGACAAAGTGGAGGAACGGCAACGCGAGTACCCAGAGCTGACAGTCAAACCTCTGCTGTTCTCCGCAAGCGAGTTACAAGTCAGCCACTGGCAGTTCCTGCTCAATGCCATCGGGAATAACAGCATGTACATGCGGCAATTTAAGTCGCTGATGAGGGAACACCGCAAAGACCTCAAGATCAGCGTGCTGCGCGAAGCAGTGGAGAACAGCACTATGACCCCCCCCGCGAGGGAACTGGCGCTGGTTCGGCTCGACCTGGCGGCCGATTACATCCATGACGACGCGCAGATCAGCAGTTTCCTGAGGCCAGGGCGCCTGCTCATCGTCGATCTCAGGGACGAATTCATCGAGAAAAGTGAAGCGCTGAGCCTCTTCGTGATTCTCTTGCAACTCTTCGCCGACGCCAAGGTCGACGGTCGACCATTCAACAAGCTGGTGGTGTTTGACGAGGCACACAAGTACATTGACGATCCCGAGTTGATTGGGAACGTCGTGGAGATCATCCGCGAAATGCGCCACAAAGGCACGAGCATTCTCTTGGCCAGTCAGGACCCGTCGTCTGTCCCCGTTAAGATGATTGAACTCAGCACCCAGATCATCCTGCACAAGTTCAACAGTCCGGCCTGGCTCCGCCACATCCAGAAAGCCAACGCGGCGCTGGCGAGCCTTACGCCTAACGGCATGGCTGAATTACGCCCCGGCGAGGCGTTCATCTGGTCGAGCAAAGCGTCAGACGCGGCCTTCACCAGCCGGGCCATGAAGATCTCCGGTCGCCCGCGGGTCTCACGTCACGGCGGCGACACCAAGCAGGCCGTTAGGAGTGACTGACGCAACCCGGTCACTCTAAACTGTCAAATCTCAATACCTGACAGATAGAAATTTTTATCATCCAGGAGCAGGTAAAGGGGATTTAAGAAGGTCGAAGTATGTGTAGGCCTGACTACCAATAGTTTGGACAGTTTTCAGGCAAGGCGATCATGACATGAGCAAAACGTCGTCTGGGAGGCTCGTTACGCTGCCCTCCATCTCAAACTCTCCCACAAGTGAGAGAAGAGAAAACAGCGCGCTCTCCGGGTCGATCTACGCGGACCGCTGAAACTGTTGAGGGTTTGTAAAATAGGATTTCTCTTAATAAGAGAAAAACTGTTATACAATCGTGTCATAGCGCGTTCTGGTCACCTCTGGTTTTAAAACGCTGACAGACCCCAGGGAAAAATCAATTTATAGGCGCTGGATCGGTGTTTTTTTATCTAGGCGCCGTGCTCTCTCCTCTATTTTTATGAGGTGTCTTATGAGTGTTCGCTCAGAGCGGGTACGTCATGCGCTGGAGATGTTCCACGCAGCAGGGCAGCAAATGCCCATCCATACTGACGGAAGTGTTGATTGGCTCAGTCTTGGGTTATGGATTGGTAATGAGCCAGATATCTTCCAGCGCTATTCAAAACTCAAAACGCTCGTGTTCGCGAAGATGGCTGAGCATCTGAGAGGGCCAGCCAACCCAACTCTGACATATGAAATACTGCTGACCTCAGGCGCCCAAACTGCTCTATCAGATTCGTCACTCGCAGTCTATAGAAGCACCATGCGTACTTATCTTCGGACATCAGGCACCTCTTTACAGAATTCTGTCTCCACCGAATTACTTGATTACAGGCATGCTCTCAGCCGGGCCATCTTGATCGAAATGCAGGTCCAACAGCCGAAATGTAATCTGAAATCTCTTAGATCCATTCTCCGCTGGTGGCGAAAGCAAGCTCTTACTCTGCTTTTCCAAAGTCATTCCCAAGCCCAGCCGTTCCAAACGCTTTTACTCATTCTGAATGAATGCGGCTTTACTTCTGATGAATTGGACTGCAACCTTCATCTGGATGTCGGTACCATTCGGACCATCCTTACGCAACCGTGTTTTGCCCCCCAGACTAGTGAGTTGATCCAGCAGATTGAGAGCCTATTGGATCTTCCCAAAGGCTTATTGATATCTTCTCCTGGGCAGGACTTCAGCGAAGCGACTGTATCTTGGCCAGAGGATTTTTGTCAGGTAAGCCGACCTGGAATAGTAAAGCGCCGCCAGAGAGTTCTTGACTTGCTTCCTTATCACTTTGAAGATCTTTCAGAGAGTGAAAGAGAAGAAGCATTTCAAACTGCATTAACGAAGGTGCGCGACGACTCTGATCTGACTCAAAACCAACTTCGCAGAAGAAGATACTACCGTACAATGTTGCTTAAAGCAATTGAAGGGTTGAGTTCACCATGGGAAGAAGAGATTGAACAGCTTGTTCAATTCAAGACTGAGGATGTTCTGCTGGACATCGATATGCATAGAAATAATAAATGGAGTGAGGCTACAGTTGAAATAAGAATCCGAGGCGTTAAGACTTTTATAGCTTTTTTGCATCTATCTCGAAGTCAACAGCCTGATCTGAGTGGATTAGGTATAGACGCGCATTTCCTAACTCTTCTATATTACTGATATATCGGCTTTAGTTAAGTTCACTAAATTCCTACGATTACGTACTGGAGCTTATAACGAAACGGTTATAAGTCATTTATCAACATTAAGTTCGTTGGTGAATCCAAATGTCGGGTGGATTACGCAAACTCCGTCCCTTTTAAGCAAACTTCCTGTGCCCAATCAAGAAGAAATTCAAAGTATTGGAGGATGGCGACAAGCATGCCAAAGAGCTTATAAATATCTTTCGGAAATAAAATCAAGAGCGAAGAGGGAGATTGTTTCGACTTCAGATCGCAAATCTAATATTTTGCCCTTATTAATATTAGACAATCCACTTGACTTTGTTCAAGAAGCACTAAGGCTCACACGCTCGTCCCTACCATTCTCGGTGGTTCCATCTTTGAAGGATGCATTGATATGGCAAAGATACATCTTCGTAAGTATCTTAGCTAGCTTTCCATTGCGAGCAAGGACTATGCGAAGCATTACCTATCATCATGATCAAAAAGGAGAATTGGCTCTTAGGGATGGCGTCTGGTCACTCTCTATTCCAAACAGCAAATTAAAGAATGGTCAAGCAAACTCGTCTCTCAAGAGAGAGGAGGTTATTTCTATTAGACTATCAGGTCGCCGGTGGTTTGATCGACTTTTACCTGATTTGGAGAGATTTTTAACCTTCTATCGACCTTTGTTATGCCAAAATAATTCATTCCTTTTTGCATCTTTCGAAGGAAATCTTCGAAACATGTCTTATGATATGGCAATTTCATGGTCGAGGGAATACCTTTCTCAATATTCCAAAGTGGGTGTCTATATTCCTGGGTTACGGCCCTTTGGTCCACATTCATTCCGCGATATCGTAGCTACACACTTCGTTCAGCATGGCGAATATGAAAAAGCGGCAGCCGCACTGATGGAGGATGTGCGTACTGTGAGGCGTCATTACGCCCATGACCCTATGCATCGCCAAGTTGGTCGTGCGTTTGGTTACTTGGACGAGACCGTAAAGCCACGTCCGAGCCCATTTTCGTAAGTCCCAAGAGCCAGTCAGTGGTCACGTTCAACGTGTACGCAAACGCCAGTAATTCGTAATCCTGGACACTGCGGCTCCCTGTCTCAATCTTGGCCAGCACACCTGGAGAGACCTGAAGACCAGTGTGTTCATAGAGCGCCACACAAAATGCCTTGAGCGTTCGCGCCTCCGTTCGGTTTTTTCGGGCCTCTCGGAGGCGCGCCCCAATCAAGTTCTGCTGGTCTCCAAGTCCTGGTAGCCTTGTCTGCAGTGAACGCCGACGCGTCGTGCTCATGTGGCCGTACCTGACGGCCAAGGTTTAGACGGATTGGAGACCTCACTCCATTCACCCCTACGACGTTCCGTTTTCACTCAGCTCACCTTCAGGCGCCATCAGGAGGTCAACGACGGAAGCGCCGACGGCGTGCGCCAAAGCGTCCAGAATATCGATGCCTACGTTCCGTTTCCCGCGCTCAATTTGGGAGATATACGACCAGTCCATTTGACTGGCCTGCGCCACATCAAAGATC